>JBHJIV010000012.1:0-14733 GCA_050043105.1 Leptolyngbyaceae cyanobacterium
GCCTCCCTTACCCCCCATCCGCCGCGCACAATTTCGCCTCTTCCACATGTTCGAGTTGCCTAACTGTCGGGGCGTTCCATGCAACGCCCCTACAGTTCGGCCGCATAGGCAACAATCTTCTCCTTCAACCGCCTTGCCAACCACTCATTCGCCGCCCCTAACGCAGAGACTAAGCACCAGTTAGTCATGCCTCGGCAAATCAAAGAATAAAAGCCCGTAGGCTGAGCGTAGCCGAAGCCTACTGCCCTATCATCTGCAGCTTATATAGACTTGCATATAGCCCATCTGCGGCTAACAGTTCATCGTGACTGCCCTGCTCTACCATGTGACCCTGCTTGAGCACCAAAATCCGGTCTACATTGCGAATTGTCGAGAGTCGGTGGGCAATAATGATCGCCGTACGATTTTCCAATAGCGTATTCAATGCCGACTGAATTCGAGCCTCGGTGCCCACATCTAAATTTGCTGTGGCCTCATCTAACACCAAAATACCAGGGTTACGAATTGCCGCACGGGCAAAGGCTAACAGCTGTTTTTCACCACCGGAGAGATTGGTGCCTCGCTCCCGCAGCATGGTGTCATACCCTTGGGGTAGCTGTTCAATAAAGCTAGCCACATTTGTTGACTCTGCTGCATGGCGAATTTGGGCGGGTGTATATTCTTCACCTAGGGTAATGTTGCTGCTGACATCTCCCGAGAAGAGAAATCCATCCTGCAAGATAATGGCCATACGTGTGCGCAGATCTTCTTGAGCCAGGTTACGAATATCTACACCATCCAGTAAAATTTGACCTTCATTAACCTCATACAGACGACACAGCAGACGAATAATAGAGCTTTTTCCTGCACCAGTTGGCCCCACCAGGGCCACTTTCTCCCCAGGGCGAATCGTAAAGTCTAAATCTCGTAAAACATATTCATCGGACTTATAGCCAAAGGAGACATGGTTAAACCGAATCTCACCTGGCATGACGTTGCCGCGTGTGTCGGTGGGCTCGGGTAGCACCGCCGGGTCGTCAATATCTTTAATTTCAATGGGTTCATCTAATAGATCGTTTAGACGCTCAACCGCTGTAAACCCGGCCTGAATGGCTGTAAATTTATCGGCAAACTGACGCAACGGTTCAAACAGACGCTGGGCAAATAGGATAAACGTAGTCAGGGTACCGAGTTCCATATTTTCGCCAAGCACCAGCCAGCCGCCTAACCCTAATACCCCTGCGACTGCAACCAGTGCAATCCACTCTAATGTGGCCGACACCGCAGAATCGTAAAAGATGGTGCGATCAACCGCCATCATGTAGCGCTCGTTGGTGGTGCGAAACAAATTGGCATTAAACTTCTCTCGTCGAAATAGCTGAACCACCTCAATGCCAGCAATGTTTTCTTGCAGGTTAGAGTTAAGCGCTGATAGTTCCTCACGGGCCTGATAGTTGGCCTTACGATACTGCTGCTGAAAGTAAACGATGATTGAGGTTACAGGCACCAGCAACAACATCAGCATCAGCCCCAAACGCCAGTCGATCAGCAACATGATCACGACCGACACGACAATGGAGAACATGTCGCTAAAAATACCGATAGCCCCCGTGGAGAAGACATCGCCTAACGCATTGACATCGCTGGTTAAGCGAGTAATCAGCCTGCCTACTGGCGTGCGATCAAAAAATCGCATTGATAGGGCTGTGACATGGTGAAACATGTCATTACGAATATTGCGGGTGATATCTTGACCCACTTTTTGCACCAAAAAGCTTTGCCAGCCATCCAGAGCTAGTCGGATGCCAATACAGACCAGCAACAGCACAATTAAAATGTTTAAGCCCTCTTGCAGAGAGCGCTCTATCAAAAAACTCCAGGCCCCAGACTCTTGCCGAATCAGTGAAATTGTCTGACCAATCAGCACAGGCTGTAGTGACTGGGCAAAGGCCAGAGGTACCAACAGCAGCAGCGGTAGTACAAGGTGTCTTTTCTCACGTAGAATATAGGGAAGAAGACGCTGGAATAGTTGCCAATCGTAGGTTGAGCCCTTTTTAGGGGTGGAGACGGAAGAAGATGCCATTGGGATGCAAACAATAGGAGAGTTTTGAGTTCTCAGTTTTGAATTGAGCTGTTGATTTCGAGTTCTCAGTTTTGAGCTGCGCGCCGCTAAATCTAATCAAGGGAGAACTGATGATTCAAGAGGAATAGCGCGGCACTCGACCTGCATATCTTTGAGGAAACAAAAGCTACTCCTCGCCTGCTTTTCCTCAAGCAGGTACTGCTACCTGCTGACGGAGCAGATCAACATATTCGCTAAGATCATCCACGTTTAAACGATAGCTGAGTGGGTGGGCGACCAGTCGTGCCGTGCTTTCAAACAGCACTTCTAGCTCCATCAGATTGTTTTCTTTTAGGGTGCGGCCTGTAGAGACTAAATCCACAATCGCCTCAGACATTCCCGTAATCGGCCCTAGCTCTACAGAGCCGTAAAGGGGGATAATTTCGACCGGCAAATCAATACTTTGGAAATAGCGTCGGGCACTGTTGACAAACTTGGAGGCAACCCGACAGTGGGGGGGTAAATCTAACGCCGATCGATAGGGGCCATCTTTTTTAACCGCAACAGAAAACCGGCAGCCACCAAATCTGAGATCTGCTAGCTGGGCCACATTGGGTTCTTTTTCATAGAGAACGTCGTAGCCAACAATGCCGAGCTGCGCCTGGCCATATTCCACATACACTGGCACATCCTGCGCCCGGACCAGTAGCCCTTGAGCCCGACCGCTACTTTCGACGATTTGTAGCTGTCGGTTACTGCTGTCTAGAAAGCCACTAAAATCGAGCCCAGCCCCCTGCAACAGTCGAATGGTGTCTTTGAGCAACGAGCCCTTGGGTAGTGCAACAGTAATCATATGGGGCGCTAGTGGGTATTGGTGGGTGTGTCTATTTTAACAATTTACTTAACGCTACAGTTGCTTTCTCGCTGGCCCAATCGCTTGGGCCGCCGCTTCGGCTGCGATCGCAACATGGGCCCAATGGGTGCCGCCCTGGCAGTACACCACATAGGGTGCTCGCAGGGGACCATCGGCTGACAGCTCTGAGGTGCTGCCGTCGATAAAGGTCCCCCCGGCCATCACTAGCTGGCTGTCATATCCGGGCATAGCAGCAGGCACAGGGTCCACATAGGCTTCAACGGGTGACTGTTGCTGCACTGCGCGGCAAAAGGCAACTAGCTTGTCAGGGTCTTCTAGACGGATGGCCTGAATCACATCTCGCTGGGAAATATCGACGGCTGGATTGACATCGTAACCAAGCTGGCTAAAGGTCTGGGCCAGCAAATAATTGCCTTTCAACGCTTCGCCCACCATCTGCGGAGCCAAAAATAACCCTTGAAACAGTAAGCGATTTTGATTCAGGGTAGAACCGCCAGAGCTGCCAATGCCAGGGGACGTTAAACGACATGTAGCGGCTTCCACCAAGTGCGCTCGCCCTGCCACATATCCCCCCGTGGTCACGATGGTGCCACCTGGATTTTTAATCAGAGAACCGGCCATTAGATCCGCACCAACCGCAGTGGGTTCACGGGTTTCTACAAATTCGCCGTAGCAGTTGTCCACAAAACAAACAGTGTCTGGGTTTTGGGCTTTGACTGAGCGCACAATTCGGCCAATATCATCGATGGTTAGGCTGGCCCGCCAGCTATATCCACACGACCGCTGGATTAGCACCATTTTTGTATTGGATCGAATTGCTGAGGCTAAGGTGGTCCAGTCCACAGTTTCCTTGGTGGTCAGGGGTAGCTCGCGATAGCTAACACCAAATTCTTTTAGCGAGCCTTGGCCACTGCCACGGACACCGATGACTTCTTCTAGGGTGTCGTAAGGGGCCCCAGTGACCGCCAATAGCTCATCCCCAGGACGCAGTACCCCAAACAGGGCACAGGTTATCGCATGGGTGCCTGAAACAAACTGCACTCGTACCGCAGCGGCTGCGGCCGCAACTAAAGTTGCAAATACCCGATCTAGGGTTTGGCGTCCTAAATCATCGTGACCATAGCCTGAAACGCCTGAGAAATGATGTGTTCCCACCCTATGTTGACGAAACGCCATCAATATTCGCGCAATATTTGCCTTGACCTGAGAGTCAATTGCGTAAAAAATCGAAAATAGTGCTTGTTCTGTCGGCTGCAGTGTCTTCAGGCTATTCACTCGCTTTCCTGGGCTAATGACGCGGGCTCTAATTGTGACGCAAGTTGGCCCTCACGTTAACGCTGAGATTTTTACATGACTGTTGCAAACGTTCAAAAACCTCCTATTAACTGGCCTACAGCAATCTTTATGGTAGCTGTACACATGATTGCTCTACTGGCATTTCTACCTACGAATTTTAGTTGGAGCGCGATTGCGGTAGCGCTCTTTTTGCACTGGATTACGGGCTGCTTAGGAATTACGCTGGGATGGCATCGCTTGGTGGCCCACCGTAGCTTCTCAGTACCCAGATGGCTGGAATATTTTTTTGTCTTATGCGGCAGTCTAGCGTGTCAGCATGGTCCCATTGAGTGGATTGGGTTGCACCGACATCACCACGCGCATTCTGATCAACCCATCGACCACCACAGCTCTACGAAAGGATTTTGGTGGAGTCATATGGGATGGATTTTTTATGAGGTGCCTGCCGATGGCGATGTGCCTCGACTAACAAGGGATATTGCCAAGGATCCGTTCTATTTGTTTTGCGAAAAATATTTCTTGCCCATGCAGATTGCTTTGGGGTTCCTGCTTTATGCAGTTGGCGGTTGGCCCTTTGTCCTGTGGGGAATTTTTGTCCGTCTTGTGGTGGTCTATCACTGTACCTGGTTTGTCAACAGCGCCACCCACAAGTTTGGCTACAAGACCTTTGACTCTAAGGACTATTCGACAAACTGCTGGTGGGTTGCTGTGGTGACCTATGGTGAAGGTTGGCACAACAACCACCATGCATTTCAGTTCTCAGCACGTCATGGCCTGCAATGGTGGGAAATCGACGCTACCTGGATGACAATTCAGCTGCTATCTAAGCTAGGTCTGGCCACCAAGGTCAAGGTGCCGAAAAAGGCAGATATACAGTCTGCTCTACTGAGCTAGCAATTTTAGCGTCGTGGTGCTAGCGCCGCGACGTTAAAATTGCACCACCGGCCAGGCTGGCAATCAATACGGCCAAAATTCTAAGGGACGTAGACAAAAGCAACCAGAATCCTGAGATGGCTAGCAATATAGCAATAAGCACCAGTAGACCAATCCAACCAGAGGCTGGCAAATGGCTATATTGCTTCCATTGATGGCCTGTCCAACGCCACAGACGACGATAGGGATGGGCACCAGAAAGCTGTTCTAATCCAAAGCCACCGTCGCGAATGACATAGATCTGTTGACAGCGATCGCAACCAAACGCTTCAGTCAGCGTAATTTCCTTTATTTTTCCGCGATGACGGCAGGTCGGGCAGGGGTAGACCTCGCTCAAATCTACCTTCTGAACCAGCTTTTGGGAGCGCAGGGCTCGATCCTTGAAAAAATGGCGATAGCGCACAACACTAGCTTGCAGAGAAGGGGCGTTGGGAATGGGAGTAAATGCAAGGCCACCTGGGAATTACAAAAGTATCCAACGTTAGGCATGAAGGAAATAATTCTGAAAATAGTCTAAGACACCTAAGACCTGGATGACTAAAGCTGGGGAGGTAGCTGCTGACATTTACCTATTCCCAAAATAGTCACTCCATCTGGGAATGCGAGTAATTGTTAAGATCGATTTTAGAGTTGATACAGGCTGTAACGTTGTCCAAGTTCAATACTATCTATTGAAAAAAAAATCTTACAGCTTTCCTTGTAAACTGACCGTTTTCAAAAAACTCCCACTAATATATATGCGTGGGATGTCAGGTTTTAGCAACGAATTTAAGGTAAATCGCTTACACCTTTCGTATGTTTGAACATGCCTCCCATCATGGCATTCGACCTTGGTATGCTACCGGCGGTCGGACTGTCGTATCTCCTTATAACTCCTGTGATTTGGGTGGCGTTGTTCCACCCTTTTTTTTGCCGCTAGAGATCGCATAGCAGGCGGCACTGCCGTTTCCCCAACACATTAGATGCTAGATTAAGGCTTTGAATGCTGTGCAGGGTGTCGACCAGCATCGTTATTCCCTAGATTTCACCCGCAGCAGCATCTTATTGTCTAGATTTCGCCTGTGAGGCAGCCTTCATCACTTAGCCGATGGCAACCCCGTTTGAGATTACTCTGCAAATCGTCCTTGCGGTCCTAGCCGGTATTACAGCACAGGTTATCGCTGAGTACTTGCGGTTACCTAGCATCATTTTTCTGCTCAGTCTAGGGGTATTGCTGGGACCTGACATACTTGGGGTGATCGAGCCAAAAGTACTGGGCACGGGTCTAGAGGTGATCGTTTCCCTCTGTGTTGCCTTAATTTTATTTGAAGGCGGTCTTAACCTGGAGCTAAAAGAGCTAGGTCAGGTATCTGGCAGCCTGCGTAATCTGATCACCATCGGAACGTTTATTACGCTGCTCGGTGGCGGGATGGCGGCCCACTGGTTTGGTGAGTTTCCATGGCCCTTAGCATTTTTATATGGGTCATTGGTAGTAGTAACCGGGCCAACTGTAATTACTCCGCTCCTGCGCCAGGTACAGGTGGAACGGAAAGTGGCCACAATTTTTGAAGGCGAAGGTGTGCTAATCGACCCGGGTGGGGCGATTTTGGCCGTTGTGGTTCGAGATTTTTTGCTCTACGGCGACACTGATGTTGTGTTTATTGTCGGTGGCCTGGCTCAGCGTTTGAGTATTGGAGCCGCTATCGGTGGGTTGGGTGGCGCGCTGCTGGGTCAGTTTCTCAAACGGGCAGATTTTTTATCAGAGGAGCTGCGCAATCTGGTGGTGCTAGCCAGCGTCTGGGGGTTGTTTGGGCTAGCCCAGGAAGCTCGAGGTGAATCTGGCCTGATGGCAACGGTTACAGCCGGGCTGGTTTTGCGGGCTCTATCGGTTCCAGACGAGCGGCTACTGCGACGCTTTAAGGGGCAGCTAACAGTTTTTTCGGTATCGGTTTTATTTATTTTGCTGGCAGCAGATCTATCCATTGATAGTGTCTTTGCTCTAGGTCTGGGGTCAGTCTTTACAGTATTGGCTCTGATGCTGCTGGTACGTCCGCTCAATATTTATGCCTGCACCCTCAACAGCGATTTGAACTGGCGGCAGAAGCTCTTTCTTAGCTGGATTGCCCCCCGTGGGATTGTGTCGGCCTCGGTGGCATCCTTGTTTGCGATTTTGCTAACTGAACGAGGCATCAACGGTGGGGATTCCATTAAGGCCCTAGTATTTTTGACCATCATTATGACGGTGTTTATCCAAGGGCTAACGGCACGCAGCGTGGCTAAGTTTTTGGGGATTACTCAAGCAGATGCCACCGGGGTGGTGATTGTCGGCTGCAATCCGGTCGGGCGCTTGGTGGGGCGCTTATTTGCTCAGCAGGGAGAATCGGTGGTGATGTTTGACACTGATGAAGCCGCCTGTGAGCTAGCTAGAAAGGATGGTCTGCGAGTGTATTTAAGCAGCGCTCTGGATGCCGAGCTGCTGGATGAGGCAGGGCTGAGTTCAATTGGTACATTTTTGGCCCTGACGACGAATGGGGAGGTTAACTCGGTGGTGGCAGAACGGGCAGCCGAAGAATTTCAGCCACCTCGCGTGTTGGCAGTACTGCCGCGCAGTGAGGCAGAAGCGGGGCCTAAGCCAAACGGGAAGGGAAAAAAAGTCACGCCTACGCCGTTACCCATCTAAACGTGGATTACCTATCTTAAAGATGATGCGGCTGAGCTAAAAACGACTCAGCTACAGCCTGAGGAGTTTGATAAGCAGCGGGAGCAGCTCAATAAGTTAATTGGCAGCGGCGACTTACTGCCCATTACTCTGCAGCGCAACGGCAAACTCGATGTGGTTTTGGGGTCAGGCAGCTGGCAGCCTGGTGATACGGTTACCTACTTAATCCACGATCCGACACCGCAGTTGCTAAAGCGACTATCTGGGGGCAAGCGCACCGGTCGCTTAGTCAGCGATACCTTGCCGCCATCGAAAGAGGCGACACCGCTACCAGAGAAAACAGATGATGTGGCCAACGAAAAATCTCAGAATAAACCGTCGGGCACTCAGAATAAACCGTCGAGTGGATTGCAAACATCCTAGGGCGATCGCAACTGGCCACTAATGCTCTCAATCGGGTCTAAATTGTCTATGCTGATCCTTAGCAGACAGATCGTTAACTCCTAAAGCCTGCGATCGCCAAGGGACAAACCGCTCTAGAGCCGTGGCTATGTAACGGCCTTTCACAGCTAAAGTCATCCTTAGGATCGGCAATGCTGATTTTTTTTTACTGATTCCTCCACTGTGCTTTTGCACTTGGAAGTAGTGCTCTCAATGTGCCATGTCTAACTCCCCTGAGCTAACCCCCAAAACTTCATCGTCAGCCAAGAATCTACTGCGTAGGTTCAAGCATCTAATCACAAGTCCTTACGGTGTGGCAGCGATTGCTTCTTTGAGCTTTCATGGCGCTTTGTTTGCGGCGATGCCTCGATTCTCCGAGGCGTCTTTTGCTGCATTTAACGAGGAAAATGCTGAAGCTGAGGCCCGCACTGTCCCTCTAGTCACGCTAGCAGCGGCGGATCAAGAACGCCTGCCAGATTTTAACCGTCCACAGCTACCGGCAATTCCCAACCTCAATTCTGCCCCACCCGCCAACCTGCCCAACGCCAGCACGTTCAATCGCTCCAATATTCCCAGTATTTTTAATCGTTCTGGCAGCGGCTTAACTTCACCATCCTTGGGGTCACCCAATAACCTCAGCCGCAATCGCCCCTTCCAAAATCCTTATATTCCGAGACCTAGGCTATCCATTAGAAATACGCCATCTCGGTCATCGCGCAGCAGTGATAACCGTACAGCGACTATCATCGATATCCCCCAGCCCCCCCCCAGCATCCTACAGGGCACTGAGACCGACGAAGATACCTTGCGCAGAGAGTTAGAGATAGAGGCGCAACAGCAGGCAGCGGCGGATCAGGCTGAGCCCGCTGAGGATCTACCTGATCTGCCAGATCAAACAGAGCAATCCGAAGAAGAAACAGTTTCTGAAAATCCAGAAGACATTGCCGCAAACTCTGAAACCACAAATCAACCCACTCAGCTAGAAAGGTTACAGGCAAAGTTTAACTACGATGAAGCCAACACCACATCTGAGGAAGTGGAAGCCAACTACGAAGAATGGGAAACCCAAACAGACGAGAACAGTGACGGTGCTGTAGAAACTGCAGAACTTTTGGAGTTAACCCTTGAGCCGGGATTTAGACTCTGTGCACAGAATCCACCCACTAACGGTGTGATTGGTATCTTGGTTGCTCCAGACGGCACCCCCAGCGACCCGGCCATTCTGCGTAGTACTGGCTATGAGTATCTCAATAAGGCCGCTTTAGAGACCTTGATGGCTACAGATTTTCCTGAAACAGAACAGCCAGTCCGCTATCCGTTTGAGATCATCATCAACTACGACGATGCAGCCTGCAAGAGCGCTGAAGAGATTTTGGAAACCGTGCAAAGTACGGCTGAGTCGTCTGAGGCCGAACAATCTGAAGCAGAACAACCTGAAACCGAACAGCCTGAAGCCGAACAGCCTGAAGCTGAGTAAGGCTTAGACCTCAAACTCGGCGGGGCAAGGTTAGGCCATGACTGTCCGTGCCACAGGTGCTGAGTAGGTCGTACTTACCTGCCAACTCCTCGACCCGTTGTGTTTTCTCAGGGGTAGGTCGCCACTCAGCCGGATGATCATAGGCATAGTAGGTTTCCACTCCATCGATACCTAACTCTGCTGCTGCAGGAATCAAGTCTTCAGGAGAGCGACGATATCGCACAGGATGGGCTAAGACCGCTACACCACCAGCGGCTTGAATTGCCTGGATAACAAATTTTGCCTGTCTTTTTTCACCCGTGGGCGCCCCACCTTGTAAGTAGTCTTTGAGCGCCTCATGTTCTGGGTTAAAGGCGTAACCCAAAATATGCACATCCACACCTAGCAAACTCGAGGTAATTTCAACACCACACCAGAGGTGAGGGAGCTTTAACTTGATTTGGCTAGAAGACCAGCTCGATGGATGTTTCCAGCGCCAATTTTCCAACCACTGGCAAGCTTGTCTATACCCACGAATGGTGTGGTGGTCTGTAATGGCAAATCCTTTGAGTTGTAAAGAGATCGCCTGCTCCATCAGCGCACCAGGAGTAAGCTTGCCATCAGAACAATGGGTATGCATGTGAAAGTTGTACTGATGGGGGCAGCTTTGGCCGGTGATTTGCTGAAAAACGGCTTTTAATTCTTGCGCTGACTGACTGGGCGCAGAGATCGGGCGGGCAGAGGGCTCAGCCATGGATAGAGCTCTAAACTATAGCATGATACTAATATACCCAAGCCTCTTAACATAAAGGGGGTCTAGAGCCTTGCGCTCCCAGAACCACCATTTAAAGAAAACTCGGAGATATCTAGTCTAATACCTCTGACTCTTAGGTTTTGAACCCTATGAACCATTTTCCTTGGCTGGGGTGATACTCAGAGACATCACCCCAGCCAAGGAAAACAGATAGCGATAAATCATCAGGGACCCCGTGGAGAGGGCTATTCAACTAATGGATGGGGACTAAGCGGCGTAGTTAAACAGAGCGTCTAGGTAGACTTTAGAAGTTTGACGATCGCTAGCCCCATTTTGCAAAAGGAACAACGACAGCGCTGCCGAAAACACCCGGTCTTGGTCCCATGCAGGATGTTTCTCCAAATACCCCTTGAGGGATTCATGGAGTTCTTCAGGAATCTCCGCCAGGATACTAACAGTAATTTTCATGGATGGGAAAACCTCAATAGTTGCAGCACGTCCAGCCTGGGAAGCCAGGGAATGGAACCGCAGCGGGGCAACCAGGAACCCCAACATCATCGACCCATGTCGCTAACGCCAGGAACCCCCAGGGGTGGTCAGACAATTTTGCTAATGGGATGGGGTGTTGTCAACGCCACTCGATCTGGGCACTCCAAGTTTAGAAAAACCTCGACAACCAAACCAATAGGGTTTTGATTTGATTCTTGTAACATTAGTTCATTTTTTAGCTAACCATTTCTCATAATTCTCATATATCTATCGCTATCCCCAGAATGGGGGGATTGGTCTATACTTCGTTATTAACCTGTGGAAAACCTGTGGAAAACTCCTCTTCCGTTGTGGAAAACTTGTGGATTTCATGGGGAAAAGTTCAGTGAAAAATAAGAATCAATTTAATTTCCAAAAGGTATCAAAAAGTACAATTTAAGCGTGTAAAAAATCACAAAAAACCTTTGCACAATCTCGGAGTTAGTGCAGAGGAACTACTGGCTGATTTTAGAGTGCCGGTTTAGATGACCAGATGGGCTAGTCCAATGTAGTGGATACCTGTCGGAGAAATATCAAATCGGCAAGGCATCACCTCAACACCCGCTGCGATCGCAGTTCTCAACAGCTCGCCATAGTTAGGATCGGCACTATCCCCAGGAGCAAATTGGTCACAATCACCCCGGTTGATGAAATACAGCATGACGGCACGGGCATCTGGCAGCAAATCCGTAAGTTCGCGCAGATGTTTTTGCCCTCTAGTCGTGACCGTATCGGGAAACAGACAAAGACGCTGCTGCGCCCAGGTGGAGTTTTTAACTTCTATATAGATGGGTCGTTCATCTGTCGTGAGTCGAAAATCAATCCGGCTGTTGGCACCGTAGGGAACTTCCCGTTTGATTTGGTCATAGGGTCCTAGCTGCTCAAAAATATGGTCAGTTAATGCTGTTTGAATGACCCGGTTGGGCAACGCCGTATTCACCCCGGCCCATGTGGGCGCATTGCCATTGACCTCTGCCAGCTCCCAGGTATAGGCAAGTTTGCGTTTAGGGTTATCGCTCTCGGACACCATGACCCGACCGCCAACATGGCAGACACCTGTCATCGGACCGGTATTGGGACAATGGGCCGTAATGATTTTCCCTGACGCCAGTTCAATGTCCGCCATAAAGCGTTTGTAGCGTTTGACAAGGGTGCCTTCGAGCAGCGGGGGAAAGGTGTGAACCTGGATGGGCGTCATGACAGATAAGTTTTATCGAATGAGGGATTAGTTCAGTTTATTGCGGAGACTCGTGCAAACAGCCGTCTTAGTTAGATTCTCGGAGATATATCGCTGAAAATACGGACATCATTTATCTCAACCCCAAATTAGCTCTGTAAAAATACGTATTGAACTGTGGAGCGAAACTTGATACTCTCTAATTTCTGCGAAGTTATGGAATGCTTGCTGACAGAGGGGCAGGGTGGTTTTGCCTTTTGTTCAGTTTGTTTTTCTACATAGATTTCAATGTCTTTTTATACAGCGCCCATCGTCCGTAATCGATGTGTAAAAGCGAGTAATCATAATTCTGACAGCTGGGCTCAGTAGTTTTTCAGCTGGCCGGTTATTTTCTGTAAGTTTGTTATTGGCTACCACAACGCGCCATAGTTGAGTATTCAGTGTTGAGGCTCCAGTGACCAAACGTTCTTTAGCTGGCATTGCTGGCATTGTTGCGATCGCAACTCTAATTAGTAAAGTCTTTGGCCTGGTACGAACCCAAGCCATAGCTGCAACATTTGCAGTTGGCCCAGTAGCTGATGCCTACGGTTTAGCCTATGCCATTCCTGGGTTCTTATTAGTGCTGCTCGGGGGTATCAATGGCCCGTTTCACAGCGCCATTGTGCGGGGTGTTGCCAACCGAAAAAAGGAGGAGATTGCCCCCCTTGTCGAGACAATTACGACCCTAGTGGGTGTGGGTCTGCTGTTTGTCACCCTGGCCATCGTTATCTTTGCGCCATCTATCATTGGCGTGCTGGGCCAGCGTCTTAGCGAAAATACAGAAGCCGGGGCCATTACCCGCGATATTGCCATTTTTCAGCTGCGGATTATGGCCCCAATGGCCATGTTCGCGGGGCTAATCGGCAGTGGCTTTGGCACCCTAAACGCTGCTGACCACTATTGGCTCCCGTCCATTAGCCCCCTATTTTCCAGCAGTGCTGTGATCGTGGCTCTGGGAGTTGTCTTTTTTACCATCGGCGACAAAATTGCTGAGCCGCGTTTTGCCCTTGTTGGAGGCGCAGCTCTGGCCATCGGGACACTATCTGGTGCGATTTTGCAGTGGCTTGTACAGGTGCCCGTGCTGTGGTAACAGGGGCTAGGCCGGCTGCGCCTCAGGTTTAACACCAAAGATCCCGCTGTTCAAGATGTGCTCAATGTCTTAGGACCAGCCACCTTTTCGTCGGGCATGATGCAGATTAATGTCCAGGTCGATCTGTTTTTTGCAGCCGCAATCCCCGGTACTATCGCAGCTTTAGACTACGCAAATTTGCTGATACAGACACCTCTAGGGATTATTTCCAATGTGATCTTGGTGCCATTTTTGCCCATTTTTGCCCGTTTAGCAGACCCCATTCACTGGGACGAACTCAAACAACGCATCCGACAGGGTTTACTGCTGACAGCGCTGACCATGCTGCCTTTGAGCGCCATATTTATCACCCTGGCCCTACCCATGGTGCGGGTCATCTATGAGCGCGGAGCGTTTGACAACCAGGCATCTCAGTTAGTCACCTCCGTCTTAATTGTCTACGGCGTTGGCATGTTTGTTTATCTGGGTCGCGATGTATTGGTGCGGGTATTTTATGCCCTGGGCGATGGCGATACTCCCTTTCGCATTAGTGTGTTTAACATTGGCCTAAATGCGCTGCTGGACTTTATTTTGATCAACCGATATGGAGCACCCGGCCTAGTTTTGGCCACCGTTGGCGTCAACCTCGTTTCTATGGTGGCTTTGCTAGTTTTGCTCGCTCGCAAAATTAATGGTTTACCCTGGCTCGACTGGGCCAGACCGCTAGTCATGCTGATCCTGAGCAGCAGCCTGTCAGGCATCGCCGCTTGGGGTAGTCGTTTGGGCCTAGAAACCCTAATTGGCACAGAAGGATTTTTTACCAATCTGATTGTTTTATGTGTGGCTGGAGCGATTAGTCTTAGCGTTTTTGCCGGAGCTGCATTGCTGTTAGACATTCCCGAGGCTACCATGCTGCTCAATCAGCTCAAGGCAAAGCTACCAAGACGATAGAAATACGGTGTACACCGAACAATCCTCGCTAAATCATTGGGACACAACGAGAACTTTCTAAGGAATGAGGAGCTAATTATGCTCTATTTTCTGACGTACAGTCGTTCCATGGAACGACTCTTCAAACATAACTTTTGGATCCTATAAAATAAAATCCTTATCCCTAAATTTGCATCCCCAAGGCCCACACCTGCCTCAACAATTGGGGCAGTTACGTAACTCTTCAGCCTTGCTGGAATCTTTTAACACTAAGGTACGACCTCTGACGGTGTAGTTCTCACCTACGTACCCTGTCCGGTCAAAGAGAATTTGATGAATGTGCTGATCTAGCTCAACCGGGTCTTGAATTTGATTGCGATAGTAGTTTTTAATGTCATATTCGATACCCAGGCTACCCATCAAGTCGTGCAGCTCAGTAGCATCACCGCCCAAGAGGGCTGAACGAGCGGCCGGATCTTGCCATACCTTCATGAGCTCAGAATACGGCACCCCCCCCAGACTCATAGTTTCTGTCTAGAGCAGCATAACCCAGCTAC
>JBHJIV010000013.1:0-4813 GCA_050043105.1 Leptolyngbyaceae cyanobacterium
CTACTTGCTGGGTGAAGTCAATGCAGGATTCGTTCAGCCGGGAGATGAGATTGAGTATACTGTTTACTTTCTGAATGCCGGGGAAAGTGCGGCTGCGGATGTGCGCATTTGCGACTGGATTCAGCCCAATCAGAGCTTTGTTAATGGTATGTATGGTAACAATGACGTGGAACTCACTGTGGGTGGGGCTACCTATCAGTTAACAGCGGCTAGTGATGTGGCTGTTGATCGCGCAGAATTGACCACTGTTGGCAGCGTACCGGCCAGCTGTAACTTGCCGACTGGAGCCAGTGTTGACGACAGCGTATTGGTATTAGATATTACCGGCACCACCGGAATTCCGACAGGATTGGTCACCCTCCCAGGTACTACAGGACAAGGACCCCCCACCAATGCCTATGGGTTTTTCCGATTTACGACCCAGGTAAATGACTAAAACGCTTACATTCCCAGACACCTCATCCCCAGGCACAATCATAAAGTTCTGAATGGGTACTTTAACTGCAGTGCTGGAGCTACCAGCTAAGGGTGCATTTTTTCAGGGTTTTAGTCGATGGTACAGCAGTTATCCAATCGGGGTAGTGGGCCGGTTCTGATGGCTATAATGTTGTTGTCTTCTAGTCTGCTGGCGAGTACCCAAAGCGCCTGGGCTGATGCACCCATTTGTTCACCAGACGGTGGTATCCCGGATGCGAGTATTACCTCTTATATCAGTGGTGAGGTCAGACGCAATGCGATCGCAACTCGCGCTCTGGTGGATACCCTAGACGACAGTTGGCGAACGGCTGTCGGCCAGCCTGCTGATCCTGAGCTAGAAAGCTGGTTTGGCACAGCCACGAACACTCAAGGCAGCGTTAACACCTTTGATTATGTCGATCCAATTACCAACCGCTCGATTGCGGCCACCATCGAGCTAGTGCAAATACCCATTGGCGAGAGTACCTGCTCTGGGGAAACAACCACGACTGGTTCCAGCCCTACGCTTAGCAATAGTCGCTCTCTACAAAGCTCAGCACCACGCCCCGCCAGTCTGTATGACAGTACGGACCAGCCGCTATTTTGGAACGATGCCCGTGGTGGCGCATCTAACGACAATCAGCGCAACGCTGTCATGGTTTCATTTGCTCAACCCATTCAGTCTTTTGGTGTCTGGGTAGGAGACATGGAAACCCGAACAGATGGGAATGGAACACCCGCTATTTTGAGGCTTTTAGATATCTCTGGCAATCGCATTGGTGAGGATATTAAACTTGAACCCACCACTCTCTATGATGGCAATGCTCCAGATCCAGCAATTGTTGATCAAAGCCTGTGTGGTGGCACAGCCAATAATGAACCAGGCTGTGGCAACCACTCCACCCGCTGGGTTGGTTTTGTAGATGACAGCGGCATTCCTCGTGTGCAACAGCTTATGCTCATTGTTGGCGATGACGACAGTGCAGTCGGCAACAACAATGGCGATAGCGAACATATTAGCTTTATCGGAGCTAACAGAATTCTCCCGGACAGCAGCCCTCAGGTACACCTGGTAAAACGGATTACCGCAATTAACGGTAACCGCACCGTCAACCAAAACGACAACACACCACTCAACATAGACGTCAATGACAATGTAGCTGATTCTGCCGATGACCACAGTCACTGGCCGACTGACTATCTGATCGGAGCCATAGATGCAGGTTTAGTAAAACCGGGCGACACCATTGAATATACGGTGTATTTTCTCAATACCGGGGGGAGCGATGCCGCCAATGTCCGAATTTGCGATTGGATTCAGCCTCATCAAAGCTTTGTGACCGAGTTTTATGGTGCCTCTAGTCCGGGTGACGGTTATGACATTGAGATGAGCATTGGTGGCAGTCTCTATCAGCTCACTGCGGCGAGTGATATGACTGACCGGGCAGAGCTAACCACCGTAGATCGCTTACCGACCAGACCTGAGTGCAATCTATCGACCGAAGCGACTGCTAACGATAGCGTGTTGGTATTAGATATCACAGGGACAACAGGAAATCCGACTGGATTAAGCACGTTACCGGGTACAACCGAGCAAGGGACACCTGAGAATGCGTTTGGTTTCTTCCGATTTACGACCCAGGTAACCCAATAAACTATTGCGATCAAATTTTATCTAAACTAATAACAACGCTAAATTCCTTTTTGTGCAATTCTCCGCTGTTCAAAAACTGACTCAATGTATTAAAGTAGTGACGGCCTGAAATAGGAACTATGTTTTCCCTAAGCCAAGATAAGATTTCGCTTAATTCAAGCACAGAATTCTAATCTAAAGACAACAATCATATAGAGACAATAGGTCTACACATAGACATTAAGTGTCACCGGCCAAGATTGCATATTACGAATTTAGTCAATGGATCAGTCCAAATATTCCATGTCTCTTCTGCTCCAATATTTCTTTACAATCAGGCTATTGACTCTGAGACAATTATTGTTGTCTTCTATTGTATCCGGCAGTATTTTCACCCTATGCCTGCCTGCTTTAGCCAATAGTGTAACCCTAGATATTTCAATCGAGAATCAGGCCGTAGGTAGTTTTCTTGACCCAACGGATAGTGAGATTCCTCAACAAGTTGAGTCTAATGTCGTGAATGAGGTAGAGCTAAAGCAGCCGACAGGCACAAGCAATAACTTGACAGACATAACATCATCAGAACCTACGAACTCCACCTATAATCAAATAGACAATACATCTGAAAAAACTGTTCAATAGATGAAGGTAGTCAACAGTCTGGCTGTCGGCTCTCATCTATTGTATTCAATGTATCTACACCCTAACTAAGTCGGGTTACTTACGTAAAATCACAGACAGGCTGTGGCCTAGAAGCTAGGGATCGTGAGATGAAGTACCTCCTATCTTCATAGATATTGATATTTTCCGTACATTACATCATAGTCCTTGAATTTTAGAAGTGACAGTGGCCTATACCCACACACTTTGTTCGGTATTCTGTATCAAATAGTTCCGTTTTTCTCCTAGTGACTAGTTGCGTTCTTTAAGGCAATCTAGGAAAACAAGCTTAGTATTTTTTTATACAGTGTTTTCATCAGTATTTGAGCGCCTCCTCGTTCTAAACCCCCACAATGTTAGGCTGCGCAAACAAGTTACAGGGCAATCGTTGTCCCTGGCCAGTGTGATCCATCAGCGTCTGCTGAGTACACAATCCAACAAAAGCAAAGTTGGTAGATTAATCACCCCTCATTCTTTAACATTAGCCGCTACTATTGCCACGTCATTGATAACGGCTTCACCAGCTCGGGCTAATCTGCCACTAGATGCATTACCTGATACTTTACCCCCAGAAGCTATCTCTTTGAGCTGTCATGATGTTGTATTCGGTGATTTTGTACCTGACCAAACTCCTTTTGGCATGACTGTAGGTCAAAATCCTCGGCCAAAGTACTCCGCTGATACAACTTGGACGGCAACTGCCCCGGACGGCACAACCGCGACTCTGCGTACCGTGGCTATTAATAATAACAGCGGTAAATTTATCGCTACAGGCGACGATCCAGATATCTTTTTCGTTGGGTTTACCGATCCAAAAACAGGCATCAGAACACCTAGGCTAACAGAACGTGAGGGAGAGCCAGGTGATGAGTGGGTTTTAGAAATTGAATACAATCGACCGATCAGTGGCAGTCGTGTTTTACTGGGGGATATTGATAGTCAGTACGTCAACGATAATCTTAGATTTCGCGACATTCTTGAGGTCGAGAGTTTTTTAGATGCAACATCTACCGCTTCTAGCAATACGTATGTTGGCTCTATTCTGGTAGAGAATCTCTCGGGCAACAAGCATACTTTCTTCGATGATGCATTATCGACAGATAACGAAAATTTTTCTAACACACAAGGATTGGGGCCAAACCCATCCGAAAATGAAACTAATAATCGAATTTTAGTAGATTATCAAAACACGTTTATTGACAGTACTCAAATTACTTACGCAGTAGGTGAGTCACTGGCGGGCGGGGCCACTCAGTCTGTTTTTATAACTCCAGGAGTAGCGGCTGGTTGTCAAATTAGTGGAACTGCTTTTGAAGATGTCAATCGCGATGATGGGCTGGATAATAACGAGGCTGGCTTAAATGAGGTTGCGGTTACGCTTTATAAAGATGACGGCGATAATGTCTTAGAAACTAATGGCGATGACTTAATAATTGAAACCCAAGAGACCAAAAATGGTGGTCAGTATTTATTTACCAACCTGGCAGAAAATCAGAACTACTGGGTTGATATCAATGTAACCGACACAGATTTGGAGAAATTTGTTTACGGTGGAGGCGATATCGAGATAACGCAAACCAATCCACGCCCGGTAGCACTTCAGACAACAGACATTGTGAATGTCAATTTCCCATTTGATGCTTTGCAAGGGGCGCAAATAGCTCTAGTTAAGAGGATTACGGCTATCAATCGTGGTCGGGCAGACGAGCAATTATTTGACAATACCTATGTGGATGCGGGTAGTACCGATGACGACGATAATGCAGCAGAGTGGCCCATCAACTATCTGGGTGGAATTGTCGGTGGCGTCAGTGTACAACCAGGTGACGAGATAGAGGATACTATCTATTTTCTCTCTAATGGTAGTACGGTGGCACATGATTTTCGACTATGCGATCGCATTCCTGACCATCTCACCTTTGCAAACAATGCGTTTGATACTAACACTGGCATTATGTTAGGCCTTAGTGATGGGAATCAATTTTTGACCAACGTTGAGGATCTTGATACAGGGGCCTATATTGTCAGCAACAGTGATTCTATGGCCTACTGTCGATATGATAT
>JBHJIV010000014.1:0-17062 GCA_050043105.1 Leptolyngbyaceae cyanobacterium
TGCATCACCAGCAAGAAGAGCGTAAGTGACGTAGCGCAGGATGATTTCGCCATCACGCAGGCAGGCGGCCATGCGGCGGTTGGGGTAGCAGTTACCACCGGCTTGAATCAAACCCTGGTTCTCACAGATCATCCCAGCAATTGCATCAGATACCATGCAGCTGGCATTGGACGCAATTGCGTTTACGGCGTCTAGACGACGGTTACCGCTAGCAACAAAAGACTTCAGAGCCGCGAGGTCAGCGACAGGTGCAGTGCTGGCATCAGCGGATACTACCGCTCTGGAAAAAGCGTCAAGCATTGAGCTCTCCTTGTTTTGTTAAAAACTTTTTATGAATGGCAACAAACTTTCTTTGTTTGATTTAGCCACTAAAAGAACAATAAGAAATAGCGGCTACCACTGTCTCAATTAGTGAAAAGAAAGCAACATTCCGTTACAAGAAACACAGTTTTCTAATTTTTGAGCCAGGCGCTACAAGCTGATTTTTTAGATGCGTTCGTCAAAACGGGTATGAAAACTGCCGTACTTGATCCAATACTGCTGTAGGTCGTGGTGGGGAGTATGCAGACTCGCCTTAGATCTATACAGCACCACTCGACGATGCTGACCGATCCAGATTTTTTTAACAGGGTCAACACTGATCAGCGTCCCACCCAACGCTTTCAGACAGTCTTGAAATTTCTCCACCGTAGAATATTCAACAGTTTCAAAAATAAAAAAGTTACCCGACCGAATCAGATGACGGCTGCGAATCCACGATTTCATTTTCTTTTGTGCTTGAGGCGGCAGCATAGAAATCCGAATCGCATCAGGGTGGTCTATATCAAAGGTTGTATCAAGTGTTTTTGTTTCAAGTGTTTTAGAAAGGTAATTCATTATCAAAGCTGGCGCGCTTCCGGAACTGCAGGATACCCTCGGTCGAGCCCCACACATACTCATCTGTATCCACATCCATCCCTTGATCGATGCTCATCCAGGTGCTTTCGGTAATCTCTACATGGCTGGTGAGATAGGTCAGTCGCCCCTGTTTCGGAATAACGCAGGCTTTACCCTGCTCAACACTGCCGATAAACATATTCCCCTCACGCTTAAACACCATTGAGCAGCCTTCACGACGCTCAATGCAATCAGGCGTGATGGTTTTAAGGATGTCTGTATTACGACCAGCACCTGCATACAAGAGCCGATCCTTTAGACCATAGTTCTCAATATAAACATGGTCGCCTTTATCCACAAGCCGATGAACTCCCTGGCGATAAGGGGTCCACAAATCATAGTCCTGGGCCTGTTCTGAATATAGCCCTATGCATGAAAAGAAATCATAGGGCAGCGGCCTAAAGAAAATTCGAATATGAGCAAATTTTGTTGGATCATCAAAGGCCTGATGCTGGTTGCTAAAATCCCCAGACATCCAGCGAGCAAGAGTGATAAAGTTCTGAGAGTAGGAGACATCAGCACTGCTGGAAAGCACCATTTGTTAAAAAATAAAAAGTTTTATTGTGGGTTTTCTAAAGTGTCGCGAGGTCGCAACAGCTGCTCACACAGGCCATTTGTTTTAGTGTAAGCAGGCAACTGATAAAAGCGCTAGGCTTACGACAACATTCCTGCAAAATATCAATACTCGATAACGCCCCAAGAGCGGTCAATATCATTCACCGTCAAAGCCTAATCACCAAAAAGCCTGGAACTTTTTCTAAGCACTTGGCTATCTACCGGCTAGATAACCCCTGGCACCAGCCTAGCTTTTAACCCCACGTCTAACCTCAGAAGAAAAACTAGCGGTCGTCACACCTTTACCGCTGCTGGTTTTAATCAACGAAACTCGAAATCGCAAATCGGGTGTAGCAAACCAAATCTTTTCTTCGGCAGCGGCCCGTTCATAGGCGGTAGTCAAAATAAACGTACCATCGTCGGTAATGCAGTAGGTGCCCGCAGACTCCATTGTTTCCGCATATCCTTGTTCTCGCAGTAGTTTTCCTGTCGTTGCGCTGTCGGGCACAGGTACCAAAATCGTAGAGCCTTCGATAACCTGTTCTTCATCCCAGTCAGACTCCCCCTCCCAGCTCATCTTAAACGGACTGACCACCTCATCAGGAGAAACCTTATAGCGCTGACAAAGTTCTAAAACACCGGGTTCATCAACCGTCAACGCTTCAATGTTGATAGTAGAACGGACTTCTTCGAAATGAGCAAATGCCAGGTGATGGGCACTGCGTTGCGATCGCCATTCTCCAAAAGAGCGTTCGACAAAGGTTTCAATATCCATTGAGATAGTTACAAAGTTCGAATCAGCCTACAATTTTAACCCTTCAGGTTCGCTCTACCATATCCAAGCATTCGAGCTAGAGCGCCAAAGCCCTTGTCTACTTCCAAAGTAGAACCAGCTCATACAGATAGCCCCATCGCTAAATATGACAACAATGGGGCTATCTTTAGACTGGAGACTAAACAACAACCTCAGCTGAGCCTACCTGCAGCAGCATCCCTACACTTCTGAGATGCTAACAATTTTGGCACCGGAGCGTTGCATAGTCTGAATGCGATTAGAGAGCTGGCCATAGCCCACTTGTACACTGTAGTTACTCTTAGTAACGCGAGTACCAAAATTGGCTTTAGATGCCACAATGCGAAAACGCTTACCCGTGTTGCTGTAAGCACCCGAGCCCTTGGCAGGTGACTTGATCTTAGTGCCTCGATTACCGGCAACATCGCTAATCAGTTTGGCAGACTTACCCGTATCATTGGCGGCATAACCACGGTCTAGGGCAAACAATCGATTGAAGGCAACATTTTTAAGACCGGTTTGAGTACTGGCACCGCGAGCATAGGGCACGACGTTCTCACCAAACGCAGCTACATATTCATCACTGCCAAGGTAAGAGTCGATTTCAGCCTCGTAGCCGTCTGCGTTATAGGTCTGGACGTGGGCAGAAATTTCAGTTTGATCTTGAGGAGCACGACCCAGCAGATGCTTAAAATTAAGCTCGATAAAGCGATAGGGAGAAGAGTTATCAAAAAAGCGAGTTCTGTATAGATCTGAATTAGCAACAGCACGCACAAATCCTCTTACAGTGATTTCTCCATTTCTAAGCATGGATTCTGCACTACTCAAACGCTGACTGTCTAAGACATGGGCATTTCCTAAAATCTGTTTATAGACTGCACGAACGACAATCTGTAAATCTTCTTCAGTCGCATTGGGACGCAGCTCAACAGCCGCATCATCAATCCAAAGTGACATAACCGTTTCTCCTAAATTTTATAGTGATGATTATGATTCCGTAACAGCAGACGTTACGGTAAACCTCCCATGGCTACACTGGCCAGAGCCGATCTAACCTGGTTAGTCTTAGTGACGCTAAGAATTTTCCCACCCGTCTCAACATCGTTTTAATATGTTTAGACAGTGCTAGAAACCTAGATAGAGGCACGTAGGGGGTCAAAAGCAGAATCTATGTCCACTGATAGCTGCTCAATCCAACGTTCAGCGCCTTACTTAGACAAATATCGGATTCTGTGGGTTAGATGAGAACAACTTTGTCTTTCTTAATGTTCTAGATACGGTTTTTTCGACAGCCTGTAATACCGACAAAGTATTGTCGGTATGCAATTCTCGCCACAATCAAAAAAGCCAGACTATCAAAAAGGCCACCCTATTGCCAAGGTGACCCAAAAACTCAGATGCTTAGCAATTAAACAATCTCAGTAATGCTGACAATCTTTGCGCCAGTGCGGTGAATACGCTGAATTTGAGGCGTCATCTTATCAGCTGAAACAATGTACTCGTTCATGCTGACGCGACGGGGAGAATCAAACTTAGCCGCTGTTGTCTTGATCTTAAAGCGCTTAGTTGTGCCAGAGTTCAAGTTAGTAGCTGCACGCTTCACCTTGTTGCCCTTCTCAGCACCGGCTACTTGAGCAACTAGCTGAGCCGACTTCACAGCGCTGCTCACCTGAGCTGGGCCGCGGTCAATGGCAAAGATACGGTTGTAACTCACCTGAGACTGACCGACCTGAGTCGCATTAGCGTTGTAGAACGGCACTACATTCTCACCAAAGCGAGCCTGATACTCATCGCTGTCGATATAAGAATCGATTTCAGCGTCGTAGCCTGCTTCTACGCAGCGGCGAATATGCTCAGAAAGCTCAGCCTGACTCTCAGGAGCACGCCCTAAGAAGTGCATAAAGTTAAGCTCCACAAAGCGGTAGGGAGCACATTTTTCAAAGTAACGACTGCGATAAAAATCAGACTTACCAACAGCACGAACAAAATCACGTACCGAAATGCTACCGTCGCATAGCTGAGATTCAGCCGTTACAAGGCGCTCACTTTCCATCACGTGGGGGTTGCCCAAAACATGACGATAAACGGCTCTGATCACAGCCTGCTTGTCTTCATTGCTGCTATTGGGCCACAGCTCAAACGTTGTCATCGGAGATCTCCTACTGTTTTTATTAAAAGCTCTCAGCATTGCTGATCTTCGGGATGATTTCAGCCGTGAAATGTGGTTCCATAGCCTCCACTCCAGACCGATTCATCCCCTTAGCGATCGCAAACTCTCAACACACAAACACACGCTGCCTAGGACAAGCTCACACGCTTACCCTAGGCACTGTCAACATCAGGAAACAGGAGTGATACTGGCAATCACACCACCTTGCTTGTGGATACGCTGGTACTCTTGAGACAGTCTGTCGTAAGGCACCATGTATACCTTGTTGGCGCGGCGGAACTTTGATACGCGATTAACAGCTTTTGAACGATAGCTAGTCACTTCAATCCGGTAAACCTTACCGTTGGAGCTGGCACCCACACCCTGACGAGTGATAGCTGCATCATCAGGGTTCTGGAAGGCAGCACCATCAGAAGCAGGTGAGATTACGGGCGTAGGAGTGGCGTTAATCACCAGCGAGTTTAGACGAGGCTTTTTACCACTAATGCTGCCCTTCAAAGAGCTGCTGGAAGCACCGCGCACAAGCTCAAACGTGTGAGTAAAGCCAACCATGTTGCTAGCTTCAGTTTTATAGCCACGGATATAAGGGACAAAATCCTGGCCAAAGACATCTTGATACTCATCGCTGTCGATATATGAATCGATATCAGCTTCGAAGCCTGCTGTATCTAAAACGGCGCTGTGAGCCTTCATGTCGTCGTAGCTGTTGGGAGCCCGGCCCAGCAAGTGACGAAAATTAAGTTCAATAAAGCGGTAGCGGGGGCAGCTCTCAAAAAAGCGGGCGCGATATAGGTCAGACTTTGCTACGGCTCGCACAAAGTCACGCACAGTTAACTCACCACGCTTAAACTGTGACTCAGGCACCACAAGGCGCTCACTTTCCATCACATAAGCATTACCTAAAACCTGTCTGTAGACGGCTTTGATAATAGACTCGAGGCCCTCACTATCGAGGCCAGGAACCCACCCGACTGGAGGGGTTTCGTCGAAAAGGCTGACGCCCAATCGTGAAGCTGGTCCAAAAGCCATTAATGCTATCTCCTAGATGACAACAATGGTCTAAATAAATTATCTTGGAATGTTAAAAAGCTTAGGGCTGATTGCACCCTTAAAGCATTGCTGAACTTTCTATGCGAATTGTTACAGCCGACAACCACAGCTAAATAAATCAGCGTGGAGGACTTTAACAATTCATACTGAAACCAGGCATAAACACTCACTAGGTTTCATCTTCGTATATAAAAGTAGCCTCTAATCATCAAGAATTATGAACCCCACGAAAATTGCACAAAGTGCTACTATTTCTGGTCGATAGCATTGTTTCTACTGCCTGGTGAAGTGAGCTAAAACCCTTTCCCACAGGAAGTTTTAGAGCCTGTTCAATCAATAGCGATCGCGACTCTCCAGCAGCCGTACCAATCAACTCAAAGATACAAAACTATACAATTTCTGGTAAAACCTGAGACATTTATGGTCAGAGATCCAAGGTTTTGTAACATGTGTGCACCAAACAGTTGATTCTTCTAAAGACACATAGAGCCTGTTTGCTTTCCATCATTAATGGCTTAAGCTTGACGAGTTCCCCTAATCAGCCCCTGCCTCACGGAGCATAGCAACAGCCTGTCTTGAACGAAATGACTGTTTGGCTTCACTTAAGGCAGTGCCGCCCCAACGATTCTGAGGGGTTACATCAGCTCCTTGGGTCAGCAGCATTTCAATAATGTCGATATCGCCACGAGCAGAAGCCATCATCAGGGGAGTCCAGCCACCAATATTAGCTGTATTCACGTTGGCTCCCAGCCGCATCAAACTGGCAACTGTCGGCGCATGACCATTGCTAACAGCCAGATAGAGGGCAGTATCGCCAATTTTATTAGTGTGGTGTAGGTCGTTTCCCTGTCGTACCAGCCGCTCGACAATGTCGGTATGGCCCTGGCGAGCGACCAACAGCAGGATTGTTTCCTCATAACGGTTGCAAATGCTGGCATCAGTGGGGGCTCCATGGTCTAGAAGGGTTAATATCACCTCTCGCCGATCAGCCTCAACGGCATAGAGCAAAGCCGTATAGTTCACCTGATTGCGGGCGTTAACATTGGACCCAGCACTGAGCAACAGGTTAACAACAGAGAGATGCCCTTCGGCAGCCGCCCACATGAGCCCGGTACAACTGCGCCAGATACCTTCAATATCAGCACCTGCAACCAAGAGCCGTTTAACAGTGGCTATATCACCACGGATACAGGCATTCACCAGGGGCTCGTGAGTAGAGGGCATATCAGACTGACGCTAAACAACCGATTGAAACTGACTCAGGGACTGGATGAGATGGTTAAAGTAGGGATCGATTTGTGTCGCATTAACCGCCATATCCAAGGTGGCTAGCTGTTGTTTACTCGCGGTTTTGAGGGATTCCAGCCCGTAAACCATGGCATCCAGAGGTACCTGTAGTTCTTGATAGAGTTGCTCCATGTAGGACAGGCCAATGGCGCTGGTATAATCGGTGCGCTGGGCAGCAATGCCATAGGTGATACAGCGTAAAAACTGCCAAAAGTCTCGCCAGCAGGCTTCGGCTCGCACAGCCGGGTAGAGGCCACCACCTGGCTCAGTAATGCCAGGAAACTGCTCCAAAACCTGGGCACGGGCAGTATCGACAAGGGTACTGGCATGGTCTCGCAACTGGCCAGCAATGGCGCCGGCAGGCATGGGCTCTAGCAAAGCATCATCTAGATACACACGGTCATCGTCAGCGGCTTTGAGATGTGCGATCGCATCGTCGCCAAACTCACCTTGCCAGCCATCAAAGCTAACAATTCGCGCCTTAACAATTAACTCTTTGACTCGGGGACTAAGGGAAGATGTCATGATTACCCCAACGCTCTTTAATTATTGTTACATACTGTTACAATCAAAAACACGGTCATCTTCGATGTAACGCTTGATTAGCAGACCGGTGCCAATAGTCCGCCCATTTACCTATGGAACTTTCCGATATCCAAGCCATCCTTGAGCATGCCGACTCCCAGAAGCGCCTGAAGGGTATCGTGGCCCTCAAAGATTATGACGCTGAGACGGCCAGCCCGCTACTGCTAAGTAAAAAGGATGACCCTGAGTTTTTAGTACGCTCGTTTGTCGCCATGGGTCTGGGTCGTAAACGTAGCGACACTGGCTTTGGCGCGCTGCTGACCATGATCGATAGCGACCCGGATGCCAATGTGCGAGCAGAGGCCACTAATTCTTTGGCAATGTACGGAGAGGGGGCGATTCCTTATCTGGTCAAAACATTCCATGCCAACGGCAACTGGCTTATCCGCCGCAGCATTTTGGCGGCCATGATTGACCTCAATAGCCCCGAGCATATGCTAGACATTTGCCTCGCCGCCATCGCTGACTCCGACTTAACGGTGGTCAACGCAGGTGTAGACCACCTCAGCCTGCTGGCAGACTCCGATCAGACCGAGGCCGCGCTCAAGGCCATCCTAGACCTCAAAACAGCTGAAAACTGGTACACCCGCATGCACGTCGCTTATGCCCTCAAGCGATTTGATGCCCCAGAAGCTCAGGACGCACTGATAGAGCTACGTCAGGACAAACAACATAAGGTGGTCGCCGCCGCTCTAGAAGGACTGGTGCCTTAGTACTCCCAAAACTAGAGACAGCCGAGCCGTCGCTGTCAGAACTGTAGCCATATCTACAGCTTTAACCTTAGCGCCCTGTTAGATTTGCCTGGGCTAATAGCTAACTAACCCGCCGTCTGAAAACTCTACTATCAGCTCTATTGTTGTTTCTAGAGATTTTCGCTACCTTTAATGTAAATAAATATAAACTTGTTTCGTTATAGCTTGCGCTTAGGCGCACCACTTAACCTAAGGTCTTAACCCCTATGTCATCGTCTGTGATTACCGCCCCTGTTGAAAATCTAGAGACTCTAGCCACTCACTTTTTTGAGCGCTCGGTTGGTCAATGGACGTCTCAGCGACGTTATTACACCCTTGAAAGCGGCGAAACTCAAGAGGTTGTTAGTAACCTGAGTGTCGAGTTTCTCAACGCAGACCACCCAGACATTTTGGCACTGGCCAAAATGCATGATTTAGACAGCGCCATTATTTGCGGTGTCAGGTCGTCATGGGAAAGCAACTATATTAGCCCCAGTCGCAAACAGGCAACGGGGTCTACTGTTTTTGGTATTAAAGGCAATATTCTGTATCGCGATCGCGGGTTTGCCACCACTAAGCCTGTGTTTGCCACCTATGAGCTGCGCGATCGCAACACTATGCAGCTGCACACCGAGTACGGCGGCTCTGCCTTTGACGAAGAACTTAAGCTAGTGGGTGAAAGCTACCGCACCCGCCAGACCATCATTTCGCGCGCTGGCCAGGAGATTATGATTGGTCAGTATTTGGAGACGCGGGCGTAGGTTTGACAATTGATAATTTTCAATTATTAATTGTCAATTTGGACAGCCTCTATACTTCGTCGTGTAGTGTTGCGAGTGAGACCGTTCCACACATCTAGCTCAGTCGTGGGGCGGCGTAACAGCTGCCCCCGTGAGTTTGGGGTCAAGCCTTGGGCCATGGTAAAGTCAGCCCCGGCAATATTGCCCACCATGTCAAACTCGACGCCAGTCAGGTCGCTAGCCCGTAGGTCTGCCCTTTGAAACTCGGTTCCACTCACCCGCGCATTGCGCAGGCTAGCACCCGTGAGAAATGCCTTTTGTAAGTTAGCCCCGCTCAAACTGGCATCATCCAAAATCGCCCCAGTCAGATCGGCCCCGCTCAAATAGGCTCCCAACAGCTTTGCCCCCCGCAGATTCGCCCCCCGCAAATAGGCCGTATTTAAAAAAGCACCGTTGAGCACAGCTTCTGGACCAACGGCCCCTGAGCTTTTGTAGCGAAACCCCTCTGGCCACTGGGTGTGCTCGTCATAGAGCGCAATGTTTAGTTTAGCCTCTGTCAGCACGGCCCCGGTCAAGTTAGCCCCCCGCAGGTCTGAGCGATGGATAAATGCCCCGGTTAGGTCCGCATGGCTTAAATCTGCTCCAGTCAGCTCAACGCCTCGCAAATCTGCCTGCTGCAGCTGAGCCCCCTGCAAAACTGCACCGGTCAGGTTAGCGCCAATTAAGGTCACCCCTTGTAAACAGCTATTGGTTAAATTGGCAGCTGACAAATCAACTCGATAGAGATCAAACCCACGCAGATCTTTATCGGAGAGATCGGTTCCTGATAAATCCCGCTGAACTGCAAGACGCTCTAGCAACGACGCATCTAAACTTAGAGAGTTTCAGGATGGCTCATAGATGGCTAAACTTTTTAGATAACGGTTGAAACGTTGCTGAGCCTTAGCGAGTCTGAGACATTCTGAATTAATTCAGACAACAGACTAACGCTCTCTCAGCATCAATAACAACGATTTTGGAATGTGTTAAGGCCAGTGTACCAGCGCCCTTGAACGCTCAGTAAATACCCACACAAAATCTCCTATGCCCTTTCAGAGTCCCATGACCATGATGGATTTCTTTCGCAAAAGCGAAGGCATCTGGTTTATTCAGCGAGCCGTGCACCATTTCGACTCGGTGGCGGATGAGTCAGGAGAATCGAATTTAATCGTAGATGTAATTGAGGCTCAGGACCCGCGCATCGTAGAGATTTGCCAGACCCAGGGAGTAGACCCCGGTAAAGCGTCTGGAGGGGCTCAATTTTCTTGGCAATCTAATACCAAGGAATTTACCTACGACTCAAAATATGCGGCCATCTTAGTGGATATTCCCAACGGCGACCAGGGGCAAACGGGTCAGCTTTTGCGAGATCGGGGCTATGTAGAAAACATGCCTGTTGTAGGCCGCTATGGCTTTGCCAATGATGGCGTGTTAACCATCGATAACGAATATGATAAAAATCAAGGTCAAGAACGCTGCTGGTTTCTCTCGGATGACTTTCGAGTGAGGGTAAGTACGGCTCGGCTGGCCAACGGCATTAACCTGATGACCTATTGTTCAGAACGTCGGTTTGTCACCCAGGATGCCCTGGCAGCAATGGTGCAGGCAAATGCTAAACGTCTTCGCATCGAGTGATGTAACGGAATGTGTCTTTGTCTCTAAGAATCAGGACATGGCCCGGTGCAATCTCCTATGCTGCGAATGGCAGATGGTTCTGCTATATCCGTTATAAATCAAAGGCGAAAATAAATGTACCGCCCTTTTCTAGAACATTTAGAAGCCTCCTTAAAAGAAAAGTTTGAACTGCAGCCGCGAGCAATCCCTGAGGGTTTAGAGTGCAAGATTAGCGAGCGAGGGCGGAATCCAGCATCGATTCAGAGCTGGTGCTATCAATCGCCAGAACTTCGCAAGATTCGCTACACCTATATCGATGCTGGCGCAGGCGCACAGATATTTAATAGTGTTTTGTATCCCAACCACTGTTACGATGTGCCTCTATTGGGAATTGATTTTTTGTCATTCGGCAAGATTAAAAACCTAATTGTTTTAGACTTCCAGCCCTTATTTCAGGATGAGGCTTACGAAGCCAAATATCTAACTCCCCTTAAGGACCTGCGAGATAGCTACGCTGAGCTGGCTCAGGGGTTAGAGATGAAGTTCTATGATGCCAACCAGTATTTTTCCAAATATCTGTTATTTGCTAAAACGGATGCTGACACGGTTTCTACTCGTGTCTTAGCGGCCTTTAAGGACTATCTTGATCTCTACTGGCAAATCCTAGCAGATGCCGACCCGCTAACAACGGATGAGGAAATTGCCAGAGTCAAAAAAGCTCAGATTGACTACGACCAGTACAGCGCTGAGCGTGACCCGGCCCATGGGTTGTTTAGCAGCTATTTTGGCTCAGAGTGGGCCGATCGGTTTCTCTATGAGTTTTTATTTGAGGACGCTGTGCCTCTGGCTGTTCAAGCTCGCTAATCCCATACTTTGTCAACCCATACACCTTCCATACTGTTGCAACAGGGCATCCATAGGGGTGCCCTACTGTTATTGATATGACTCTGTACCAACCGTTTTTAGACCATGCGATCGCAACTCTCCAAACTCGTTTAGCGCTATCTCCCTATCCGATTCCTGCCGGCTTTGAGAGCAATGTGGCCACCACCGGCAAAGGCAAGCGCGAGGTCACTGTGCGCACCACCAGCCATGGCTATTGCTCACCTAAACTCAGACAGATTCGGGCCGCCCATGTGCAAGCCGGAGACAGTTTACAGGTACTCAACTTTGTTATCTTCCCAAAGTTGGAATATGACCTGCCCTTTTTTGGCGGAGACTTAGTGACCCTTCCAGGTGGGCATCTGATCGCCATTGATATGCAGCCTCTCTTCCGAGACAGTCGCGACTATCAGGCCCGCTACAGCGACCCCATCATGCCTATGTTTGAGCGCTATCAGCAGCATCTGCCCTGGGGTGGAGACTTTCCAGAAGAAGCGCAACCCTTCTTTTCCCCGGCATTTCTATGGACTCGCCCCACCGAGCTAGAGGCGGTTACCACCCACGTATTTAACGCCTTTAAAGACTATCTAAACGCCTACATCGACCTTGTGGAAAAAGCCCAGCCTGTGACCGACCCAGAACGGCTCAAGGCGATTGAAGCCGCTCAGCTGAGCTATATCCGCTATCGAGCTGAAAAAGACCCGGCTCGTGGCATGCTGACCCGCTACTATGGCGCAGAGTGGACCGAAGAATATATCCACGGCTTTCTATTTGATCTAGAGCGTCATCTGCAGATGGTTTAGCCGGCAGAGTTCCTTAGCTATTGGGCTACAGACTCAGAGATAAGAAACACCATAGCCCCACCAATGAAATGAGAGGGGTGTGGTGATTTAGCACGCTCTAATTGACAGAGCATCGAATAAATGAAACGCCTATTTTAATTAGGCTCCACAGATAGCCAGTGGGCCAAAATAGCCTATTTTTGACGATCGCGTCTGTTATCAACTGCCCACAACCCTTATAATTCGTAATATATTGCGACCCCTTCGCAGTATATAAAATAGACTGATGGCTTTTAGCAGACAGCCTTACGGCCATTTTCCACAGAATGTCAGTAACCTCTAATGACGTTGGGTAAAGTTTCTTTAAGTTTCTTAGATTCGTGCCCTATTCGCTTTAATCTTCAAATTGGGGAGAGCGAAGTTTGCTGAGATAATTGTTGGCTTCTGTGAAAGATGTTTCAAATTGTCTGCATTCGCCTATCGATTTAAAACTGTTCTTGATGCAGTTGCTTGACGGGTTCTCGTCCCCACTTTTTTTGGAAACCTAACTTCGACGAATCAGATTTAGGAGAGTTAATCTATGTTTGATGCGTTTGCTAAGGTCGTCTCCCAGGCTGATGCAAGAGGCGAATATCTCAGCAGTGCTCAATTGGATGCTTTATCTGCAATGGTTGCTGACAGCAACAAGCGGATGGATACGGTCAACCGTATTACTAGCAATGCGTCCGCTATCGTGACTAATGCTGCTCGTTCTTTGTTTGCTGAGCAGCCCTCACTCATTGCTCCCGGTGGTAATGCTTACACTAGCCGTCGTAACGCTGCTTGCTTACGCGACATGGAAATTATCCTACGCTATGTGACTTACTCTATTTTCACTGGCGATGCTAGCGTGCTTGATGACCGTTGCTTGAACGGTCTACGTGAGACTTATCTCGCTCTTGGTACTCCCGGTGCTTCGGTTGCCGTTGGCGTTCAGAAAATGAAAGAAGCTGCCATTGCGATCGCTAGCGATTCCAATGGTATTACTCCCGGTGACTGCTCTAGCCTTATGGCTGAAGTTTCCGGTTACTTTGACCGCGCAGCTGCTGCTGTTGCCTAAGTTGACTCTCTAAATTGCCTTTAGTGAGTTTGGTATTTGGCAGGCAAAGAGAGTTCTCTAATCAACTACTTCTTCTTTCTCTGTCCGTCTGTTTAAAAAACATTGGGAGATATCTCAAGTAATGAAAACCCCTCTGACTGAAGCAGTATCCGCTGCTGATTCGCAAGGTCGTTTCTTAAGCTCCACTGAAGTCCAGTCTGCATTTGGACGTTTTCGTCAAGCAAGCGCTGGTTTGGAAGCTGCTAAAACACTAACGGCTAAAGCTGATAGTCTTTGCACTGGTGCAGCTCAAGCAGTTTACAGCAAGTTTCCTTACACCACTTCCACTCCTGGCCCCAGCTATGCTGCTGACCAGCGTGGTAAAGACAAGTGTGTGCGTGACATCGGTTACTACCTACGCATGGTTACTTACTGCTTGATTGTTGGCGGTACTGGCCCCATGGACGAGTATTTGGTAGCTGGTCTAGACGAGATTAATCGTGCTTACGAATTGTCTCCCAGCTGGTACATTGAGGCGCTGAAGTATATCAAGGCTAGCCATGGTTTGAGTGGCGATCCTGCTACTGAAGCTAACTCTTACATTGATTACGCTATCAACACTCTAAGCTAATTGAATCTCTAGCCTGTAGCAAATTGCTGCATTGGTTAAGTTTCAATTATTACCCAGAGATGTTTGTGATCGCTCACTAGCGTTTGCTAATATCTCTGGGTTTGTTCTATTTGAAGGTTGCATATTTGAAGGTTGCATATTTGAGGTGATTTGTGAGCGGCATTCCCCACAATCCAGACGGTAAGCCGTTAACCGTTGATCAAGCATTGATCAATATCAACCAAACTGCCGATCCTGGGTTACGTTACTACGCAGCCTGGTGGTTAGGTAGAATGCGTACTTGCCAGCCAGAGGCTATAGATGCCTTACTTCTAGCATTAGAGGATAAGACGAATCGTTCACCAGATGGTGGTTATCCCCTACGGCGTAATGCGGTCATAGCGCTGGGGAAAATTGGACAAGACGATGACAGGGTTGTGCCTGCTGTGATTCATTGTCTCCAGTGCGATGACTACTATGTGAGAGAAAAAGCTGCTCAGTCCCTTGAAAGTTTAGGTGACCCAGTTGCAGTTTATCCTCTGATCGAGCTACTGGATGGTGGTGTTGATAAAGCGGTACAAGCGCCTGGCAAACCTCACTTAATACACTCGTATAACGCTATTTTAGAAGCATTGGGCACCTTGGGCGATAAAAAGTTAGCCAACACCATTGCACCATTTTTAGCTCACACGGTTCCTCAAGTACGTAACGCAGCTGCACGGGCCATGTATCAAATTACTGGCGAGGCTCAGTATGCTGATCGATTAGTTGATGTGCTCAGTCACGATCAGCTGCAGCTGCGACGGGCTGCCCTCATGGACTTGGGTGCAGTGGGTTACCTGGCTAGTGCAGATGCAATCGCCAACACCCTAGCTGAAAACAGCATGAAGTTAATTGCATTAAAAGGGGTATTAGAACACCAGTTGACAAAGGACGAAAAAGGGAATGCCCTATCTGCTGATAGCCGTCGGGTGATGACATTAATGGATAGTTTATTGTGATGGAGGCCACCCTAAAAACGTTTGATGTCTGCTTAAAAGCAGTTAATGATGCAGATTCTGCCCAGGGGTTATTGGACGCGGTGGAAGATTTGGCGGAGCTCAAGGATGAGCGGGCCATTGACCCGTTGATTCAAGTCCTGGGTTTTAACAATCCAGGGGCCGCTGTTGCTGCCGTGGAAGGACTGATACAGATTGGTATTCCTGCGGTTTCTCCCATCTTAGAAACGCTAGACGGCTATAACTATGGTGCCAGGGCCTGGGCAATTCGAGCATTGGCCGGTATTGGCGATCCTAGAGGTCAACGTTTATTGCTGAATGCTGCCGCCAATGATTTTTCCCTGAGTGTCCGACGAGCAGCGGCTCGAGGGTTAGGAGCTATCCGCTGGCATGAAATCCAAGAAACCGAACGAGATGGGGCAATGGAGCGATCTCAAACTATCCTCCTACAGGTTACCCAAGACGAAGAATGGGTGGTACGGTATGCTGCCATCGTTGGGCTAGAAGCCCTTGCCCTCAAACTTAACGACAGAGAAAAAATTTGCCACTCTCTCTGCCAGCTCAAGGAGAAAGATCCCACAGCTGCCGTGCAAGCCAGAGCCCAATGGGCGTTAGAAAAAATTGAGCACGAGCGCTAAAATCGCGATTGCTAGAAAAAAGGATAAAGAGACATTTGTCTCTTTATCCCGCTTTTATCCCAAAGAAGACTGTTGGCTGCTTAGGCCAAGCTTGTTGACCAAACAAAAGCTAGGCTGCTACAGGAGACAGATAGCCCAGCTCTTCAAGCTTGGCCATCACCTTGTTTACAGACTCCTCAAGAGTCTCTTTATCAGTCTCGCAGGTAACCTCGGGGTTTAGGGGTTCCTCATAGGGGTCGCTAATACCCGTAAAGTTTTTAATCTCTCCAGAGCGAGCCTTCTTATAAAGGCCCTTTACATCACGATCTTCACACACTTCAACCGGTGCACTGGCATACACTTCCACAAAGTCACCGATACGCTGACGCACTTGGTCACGCACGGCGCGATAGGGAGAAATGGCCGAGACCATAACAATCACCCCGTTACGAGTGAGTAGGTGAGAAACAACGCCGATACGGCGAACATTTTCGTCGCGATCTTCCTTGCTAAAGCCCAAACCCTTAGTGAGATTTGTACGAACAATATCACCATCTAGAACTTCTAGCTTGGTGCCAGCTGCTCTTAGCTTCTTTTCAATAGCTTGACTAATAGTGGTTTTACCAGAACCGCTTAGACCGGTAAACCAAATTGTTACACCACGATGTTGCATATAAAATTACTCCTAACAACTATATTTGAACGCTACCCATAGTCACGCAGTAGTATTATACGTTACTAATCTTTACAGAGGGGTAGCCTAAGTAACGATCCATATGTTGGTCGATTACAGTCACTTTACAGGAATTGAGTTCGTTTAGGGCCTCAGCTTTAAATATGGCTTTGCGCGTTAGCGATCGCAAAAAGCGTTAGCTAGCCGATAACAGACTTCTCCTTTAGAGACCATATAGCCAAATTGCAAATGGAGGCGTGACTAGCGCTAACAACAAACTTAGCGGACCTCCCACCCTGACAAAATCTAAAAACCGATAGCCCCCCGCCGTGTAAACCATCGTATTGGTTTGATAGCCAATGGGGGTCATAAAACTATTGGAGGCGGCAAAGGTAATGACAAACATTACCGTAAACACATTTAGCCCCAGCTCAGACGCTACCCTCAGACCCACCGGTAACAGCAAAATAACAGCCGCACTGTTGGACAGGATGCTAGACAGCACAGTGGTGAGCACATATAGAGCGCTCAGCAAGGCATAGCCTGAGAGATTTCCCCCAATATTAATCAACTGCTGAGCCAGCAGCGCCGTTGCCCCAGAACTTTCCATGGCGGTTCCCAATGGAATTAAGCAGGCCAGCAAAAAAATAACATCCCAACGAACCGCTTGATACAGTTCTCCAGGCTTAAGACAGCCAGTCAGGATCATGAGCATAACGCCAGCCAAGGCGGATACCAGGATATTAATAGGAGTAAAGGCTGCGATCGCAACCACACCCACACCAATCCCCATGGCCAGGTTGGCCCGGTCAGACCGCAAACCCTCCAGATCGCGCTGTTCTAGCACCAGCAGATCACGGCTAGTCTGCAAACCCAACAAACTCTGTTTCGGCCCCTGCACCAGCAACAAATCTCCAAACTT
>JBHJIV010000015.1:0-61512 GCA_050043105.1 Leptolyngbyaceae cyanobacterium
ACGCCACTGCTGGGTAGCCCAATTAATACATCCCCTGTGCTCACACGGGAGCCATTTAAGATATCGTTCTTCTCTACAATCCCGACACAAAAGCCCGCCATATCGTACTCACCTTGGCCATAAAAACCTGGCATTACAGCCGTATCCCCCCCCAAGAGTGCACAGCCCGACTGACGACAGCCCTCAGCCACACCCGCCCCCACCTGAGTTAGCTGCTCAGGGGCGCGCTGCCCCGTTGCCAAATAGTCCAAAAAGTAGAGCGGTTCAGCCCCAGAAGTCAGCACATCGTTGACACACATGGCCACCAAATCAATGCCCACTGTATTATGCCGATTGAGCAGATGAGCCAGCTTTAGTTTGGTGCCCACCCCATCTGTCCCTGATACCAAAACAGGCTGACGGTAGCCTGCGGGCAGCTCAAAATATCCTCCAAATCCCCCTAATCCACCCAGTACTCCGGGCCGATGGGTGCCTTCCACCAACGTGCGAATGGTTTCTACAAACGCTCGACCGGCTTCAACATCCACACCCGCTTGCCGATAATCCATAGCCCTTGTTCGAAATAACTTGACTACTTTACGACAGCATTGTGCCGCCTCTTTTATAAGAACCGCTACAAGCGTTGCATTCATCAATAAAGACTAGTTAGCCCAAACCAGTTCACTCATTATGTCCATAACAACGAACATAATGAGTCATGGGAGCTGGACAAAGTCAAAAATTAAACGGCTAAAAAAACTATGCAGGGTTACTCGGCATCTATTAATAATCTGTAATCTTTGTAGAACATGCATAATTTTTCGAAAACTAATTCGCTGGCTAGGACAGCTGGAAAATCGTCTACAGACCTGAGCTATCAAAGAATGTCGCCTACGAATAAAGAAAATGTGAAGATCTGCGTCAGGGCCATTGTCTGTTTTTGCGCACAAATTCTTGGATCCAAAGGGTGAATCCTTCGTGATAGATTAGCTCGCGTTGCTTTTTTTAATTTTGTCCGCGATGCATTGTCATCTTGAAGCTGCCCTGTTCAGATTATTGAATTCGCTACTTCTCGCTCTGCGATGTAGACGCATACGCCTTGTGCAATCTGGTTTATGAACGGAAAGTTTATTGGTCGTGTGGCAGCAGCAGCGTTGCTTACCATTCTTGTTCCAATTTCTGAGCGGGCCAACGCCCAAACGATAGACTCGAGTTTTGACGAAACATTTGAGGTTTCAGCTACTGATCAATCTTTAGAATCGCCTTCGGCCGATACGCTTCAGACATTCCTTAGGTCGTCGTCGACGGTGCGAGTCAATGCCCATGCCCATGAGGACAGGCAGGCCGCAACGGTTTACGTACAAGATATTCCCGTCCTAACCTATATCGACGCATCAGACACAGCAGAGATTACGTCTGGCTGGCTATCGCTAGAAGCTTCTATGGCTGATGCGACAGGTGCCATTACTGATGCAGCTAAAATGGCCACCAAGCTAGAGCAGCTTAAGGGCAGCGAAGCAGATTTCACAGCCCGGTGGAAAGAGGGCAGCTACGTCGTGATGGCGGGTGACGCCCCCCTGATAACTCTGGGAGATGCTGTCCAGCTTCCTGACGCCACTGACAATCAGGCTGAAAACGCCCTACAGGTTACCAATCGTCTACGCCGTCTGCTAGGGGATGGTGCAGTTGAACCGGTAACAGAGGTCTTGGGTCGGCCCGAGCCCGAGCCTCAGCAAGTGGCTGCCGTTCGGTCTAGCTACAGAGGCACAGCCTCCTGGTATGGCCCCGGATTTCATGGCCGTACTAGCGCCAGTGGTGAATCTTTTAACCAGTACGCAATGACCGCCGCTCACCGGACATTGCCCTTTGGTACCCAGGTGCGTGTGACTAACTTAAGCAATGGTCGTCAGGTAGTTGTCCGGATCAACGACCGTGGACCCTACAGCGGTGGTCGCATCATTGATCTTTCAGCGGGTGCAGCGGGCGCCATTGGTCTACAGTCAGCGGGTGTAGGACCTGTCAAGATCGAGGTACTCCGTTAGGCCAGTCGTCATCCCATGGAGAAAACCTAGCCGTCTGCTATGGTTAAACCTTGTGTCTAGCAAGGTTTCTGGGGAACTGTCTTGCGCTTATTAAAAACGGTAGAGGGGCTGCGCTGTTGGCGAGAAAGTCAGCCAGAGTCGATTGGCCTTGTGCCCACCATGGGGGCGCTGCATGAGGGGCATCTAAGTCTGATTCGCAGAGCCCGCCGTGATAATGAGCTGACTGTTGTTAGTATTTTTGTCAATCCATTGCAGTTTGGCCCTAATGAGGATTTAGGGGCCTACCCTCGGACCCTAGAGTTGGATGCCAAGCTGTGTCAGGCTGCTGGTGTGGACTGTATTTTTGCACCCACCCCTACTGATTTTTATGGCCCCGGCTATCCGGAAGCTCTGGTTACAGTAGTGCCTCCCATGACATTGGCTCAACCGCTGTGTGGTCAATTTCGACCCGGTCACTTTGATGGTGTAGCGACCGTAGTCACTAAATTAATTAGTTTGATTCGCCCGCAGCGCTCCTATTTTGGCCAGAAAGATGCCCAGCAGCTCGCTATCATTCGACGACTGGTTCAAGATTTAAGTCTGTCAGGGGCGGTGATTGGCTGTCCCACTGTGCGGGAATCAGATGGGCTAGCCCTAAGTTCTAGAAATAAGTATTTAAGCGAGCAAGACCGTCAACAAGCAGTTATACTCTATCGGGGGTTAAAGAGAGCTGAGGAAACGTTTAAGGCAGGGGGGCGATCGCAACATTCTCTCGCTCGCACCGTCTTTCAATATCTAGAAACGGCATCTGCTATCACACCTCAGTATGTAGAACTGGTACATCCATATACGCTAGCCCCCTTAGAACAGGTTAAAACAGTTGGTATGTTGGCAGTAGCAGCATTTGTAGGGACTACTCGATTAATCGATAATATTGTTTTACGGGCACGGCGACCCATCATTGCCATTGATGGTCCAGCCGGAGCCGGTAAATCAACTGTGGCCAGACAGTTAGCCAATCAGCTGGGGCTGCTGTATTTAGATACTGGAGCCATGTATCGCGCCTTTACCTGGTATGTTCTTGCCGAAGGCTGTAACCCTGAGGACGAAGTTTCTGTTGCCGACCTGTTGCCCAAATGTTCAATTAAGCTAGTGGCGGCCCATTCAGACAATGCTTTGCAGCCCCCCAATGTCTGGGTTAACGCTGCCTTAGTTACCCAGGCAATTCGGACAGCTGAAGTTACGGCCCAAGTCTCAGCAATTGCTGCCCAGAGTGCTGTGCGTGAGGCGTTAGTCAAACAGCAAATGCAGTATGGCTTGGAAGGTGGTGTTGTCGCTGACGGTCGTGACATTGGCACCCATGTATTTCCTGATGCCGAGCTAAAAGTATTTTTAACAGCATCAGTCGAAGAACGCGCCCGCCGTCGTCAGAAAGATTTAGAGCAACAAAATCAGCCTGTTCCCAATCTCTCGGATCTAGCCCAAGCCATTAGCGAGCGCGATCATAAAGACAGCACACGAGAGATTTCTCCTCTACGCCAGGCAGACGATGCCATCGAGGTTATTACAGACAATCTCACGGTTGGTAGTGTACTAGACAAGCTGTTGACACTCTACAAAGAAAACATTGTCACCGAAGAGACTTAGAACCCCATCTATTAATAACGATGGGCTGGCACCCTCTTGATCACGGCGGAAGTAAATATACGTAAATTGGCCTAGGATTCTAGGTGATTGCTTACCTAATTTACGTATTTACGAGGAAGCCGTTTACTAAAGCTCCAGGTGAGAATAAGGCTAATTCTGAAAAGCACGTGCAAGACGGCTAGTCATCCTAGGGGGCATTTGGATGATAGATTTGAATCTTGTTTAAACGTGCTTTTACAGGTGAGCTGTCTGACCTCGGGGGCTTTATGAGGTCAGACATTTTTCTTTTAAATTGTGGGGACGTTGCATGGAGCGCAATTTAAAAGACCGTCGCTAAAATCTCTTCATCTAGGTCAAAATTGGCGGTTACCGATTGCACATCATCGAGATCTTCTAGAGCATCCATCATTTTGAGTAGAGATTTTGCCTGATCGGTATCGCTCACATCTACAACGTTACTGGGGATCCAGCGTACTTCAATATCTTTTACCCTATAATTCTCACCTTTGAGATGCTCACTTAAGGTTTCTAAATCGCTGGGTGTGCACACGACTTCTGCACCTGGGGTATCTTCATCCACCTCAGTCAGCTCGTAAGATTCCGCCCCTCCTTCAATTGCAGCTTCTAACAGCGTATCTTCATCCAGATGGCCAGCTACAACCACCACACCTTTTTGGTCAAACATCCAACCAACACAGCCGGTTTCTCCTAGATTGCCACCGTTCTTGCTAAAGGCTGCTCGTAAATCTGCTGCTGTGCGATTGCGGTTATCGGTCAGGGCTTCTACCAGTACAGCCACACCACCTGGGCCATAGCCCTCGTAGCGGATGGCTTCTAAATTGCCATCGCTGCCGAGACTACCGGTGCCTTTTGCGATCGCACGGTCAATATTATCGTTGGGTACCCCGGCAGACTTTGCTTTATCAATTGCTGTACGCAACTGGAAATTACCCTCTGGGTCACCACCGCCTTGTTTGGCCGCCACAATAATTTCTCGCGACAGCTTGGCAAACACTTTGCCCTTAACTGCGTCGACCCGCGCCTTTTGGCGCTTAATATTAGCCCATTTACTATGCCCTGCCATGGAGTTTTAATCAGTGTGTACTAGCCCACCATTTTAGCGAGAAGTTCTAAAGGCAAATTGGAAAGCTTAGAGAAGAAAACGGCAATGTAGGAACGTTCCATGGAACGACTCTACAAATCGACCCCCACAAATTAACCCTAGGCAGCAATCTGCCCCGCCCGCAGCGCAGCGCCAAGCAACCCAACACTTTGGTTCACCACTAGATGCACCGGTACATCCTTAAGCAGAGGGCTCATGCGCCCCTTGTGGCCAAAGGCCGATAAAAAACTACCGTCATGAATCAGGGCCATATTTTTAGCGGTTACCCCACCAGCCACATACAGTCCTCCATAGGGCAGCAGCATGAGGGCTAAATTACCAGCGGCTGCCCCGTAGGCATCAATAAAAATTTCCATAGTGCGACCGGCAATGCGGTCGGTGGCAGCCGCCTTAGAAATAGCGGCAGCCGGATCTGGCAGTTCGCTACGTTTGCCTGCCCCCTGTTCCCAGTTGCGTACAACCTGGGATAGCTCCTCAGATTCAGTGGCAAAGTCGCGATCGCGCAAAAACTGATATATCGAAATAATGCCCTGCCCTGAGACCACCCGTTCTACCGAAACTCGAGAAATGGAGTGCTTATCTAAAAGGTAGCGTCTGAGTTGAAATTCCAGCTCAGAGCGAGGGGCAAAGTCGACATGACCGCCTTCTGACGGAAAAACCTGATAGCGACCACCGCAGTTCATTAAAAACCCCTGTCCTAAACCTGTGCCCGCACCGATAATGGCAATCGGCGCATCGGTGTTGAATTAGCCAGCTTGCAGGGTGATCAAATCTTCCGACTTTAAGCCCAGCACCCCATAGCCAACGGCAGCAAAATCATTGATCAGCTCAACGGGCTTAAGACTCAGTTCTTCAGCAATGCGGTCACTACTGAGCAACCAGGCCAAATTCGTTAGCTGCGAGCGGTTATTGGTAACCGGGCCTGCGATCGCAAAACAAGCAGATTGGGGGTTAGCTGTCACTGGGGCAGAGGCCAGAAAATCTTTAACCATCGGCACCAGGTCAGTATAGTCACCACTGACAAAACGCTGTTCATGGAGGGTCTCTTGCGTACTATTTTCGGGGCGTTGTGTCTGAACCAAACGCAAAATAGTTTTAGTACCACCAATGTCGCCAGCTAAAAGTTGCAGCATGATAGCTCTGAAATAGGGACAAAATTAACGCAGCAAATCTTTAAAAGAAAGGCCGAAAAGAAGGACTGAAAACTTGGCTTAGATTACTCTGTAGAGTGAAAATAAACACTAGCTATTACAAATAAAATAATCGTCTACATTAGTCACAAAATACTTAGGAGAGGAATACTAAAAGACAGTGCCAACAGTCCCTTAAAGAATAAGTTCCCATATCTCATTCAAAATCTATCGCAGTAAGTGCAATGCTCCCCCAACTATCCACGACCGTAGCCGATATTCTAGACCGGGCCCTTAACGGCCAAGATATTTCTCTAGACGACGGTGTTACTTTATTGAGCCAAACCACAGCTGACGCGGTGGAAATGATTCGCACGACAGCCGACCAGCTACGCCAACAGCAGACGGGTGATACTGTCACCTATATCATTAACCGAAATATAAATTACACCAACATTTGTGAACAGCACTGCAGCTTTTGTGCATTTCGTCGCGATCAAGGAGAGTCGGGGGCTTACTGGCTAAACTGGGAAACTATTTTAGAGAAAGCTACAGCAGCCGTTGCTGCCAACGCAACAGAAATCTGTATGCAGGGGGGGCTGAACCCGACGGCAAAACTAGAGGGTAAGTCATTGACCTATTACCAAAAGCTGGTCACCACAATTAAGGATAAATTTCCTCACCTCCACATTCACGCCTTTTCCCCCCAAGAAGTTCAGTTTATTGCCCGCGAAGACAATCTAGACTTTGGCACCGTGATTCGAGAACTAGCTCAGGCTGGGGTGGGGTCTTTGCCAGGCACCGCTGCTGAAGTGCTAGATGAGCGGGTGCGCAGAGTGCTTTGCCCTGAAAAGATTAGTGCCGCCACCTGGATCGAGATTGTTTCCCAGGCCCATGAGTTAGGCATGCCCACCACCAGCACCATGCTGTCGGGCCACATTGAAACCATTGAGCAGCAGGTGGGACATTTGGAACAGCTGCGGCAGCTACAGCAGCGCTCGCTATCTAAAGGCGCTACTGGCATTACTGAATTTATATTGCTGCCCTTTGTGGGTCAAGAAGCCCCGGCCCCCCTGCGTAAACGGGTGGGTCGTGACCAGCCGGTGGTTTCTGATGCGCTGCTGCTGACGGCAGTGGCCCGGATCTATTTAGGTCGATGGATTAAAAACCACCAGCCCAGCTGGGTCAAACTTGGTTTAGATGGCGCGGTAGAAGCCCTGCGCTGGGGCTGTAATGATATCGGCGGCACCCTAATGGAGGAGCATATTACCTCTATGGCCGGAGCTTTGGGGGGAACCTGTCAAACAGAGGAGAACTTGAGAAGTGCGATCGCACCCATTAACCGGCCCAGCCAGCAACGCAGTACGCTTTACCACTGGATATCAGAGTCCAATTATTAATAGACACTGCTAATCATTACGTTTGCCGAACTTTAACCCCACCACCACAGCAGCTTTGTAGAGTAGTTCAAAGACACATAGCTCGTTTTGTCCTACCTCCATCAGCGGCATGGTTAAATTGGTTAGCATTTTGCCTCTTGCCAAACAGCATAAGCTTCGTAACTACCTCAATAAGCATCGCGCTCTACTAGAGTCAGATACGTCTAGCTACGGCGTTGGTCGACAGCGTTACTGGTTAGAACATCAGCCCATTTTAGGCAGCTGTGGCAAACAGTATCAACCGGCCATCCAACACCCCCAGTTTTGGCAGTTTTGTCAAACCATTTACCGACGTGCCATGCGTGTGGCACTCCCCGATCAGGCCACGCTTAAGCCAGATTTAGGTTTAGTCGCCTATGGGGGTGTGGGCATCCGTCAACATCGAGACGATCCCTATGCAGCCTGTCCCGCTGTCAGCATCAACCTCTCAACGGCAACGACACAGTGGGGCTATACAGCCACCTACGTCGGCTATGAAAAACGACGGCCCAGACAAATATCGGAGGAAATCCATCATTTACCGCCTGGGGCGATCATAATATTCAACAGTCAAAACCCCCACCGGGTAATCAATCCAGACCGCGAGCGCTGGTCCATTAACCTTTGGCGTATCTCATCTTCCTGTCGACCTTACTTTCAAAGCTACCTAGACGGCGCTCCTATGGCTCGTGATAATGCGGTAAGCTTTTTCGCACAGGTGGAAGAAAAATATTATGGCCAAGAGCGAGCTAAAGGATATACAGGTCGGGGAGCTGCAGTGGACATATCGTGAATTAGTCCCCGATAACCCCAATAACAAACCGCCTGTGCTGATGCTTCATGGTCTGGTATCTCAAAGCTACAGCTGGCGAGATATTATGCCAGCACTGGCGGAGTACGGGTTTCATAGCATTGCCCCCGACTGGATTGGTCATGGCCTATCGTCAAAGCCTGACAAACGTCAGTTTGCCTACGATCAGACTAGCTATCTTAACGCTCTGGGTAATTATGTTGATGCCCTAAAACTAGAGCGGTTTTCATTAGTGGTCCAAGGCTTTTTGGGGGTCACGGGTATACTGTATGCCGCTCAAAATCCTGACAAGATTGAACGTTTGATTATTCTCAACGCCCCTTTACCACCTAAAGCCGAACTACCCCTTAGGGTCAAAATGATGGGTTGGCCCTTTGTGGGGGACATGATGACCCAAGACCCGTTGCTGGTTGATCGCACGCTGGAAGGGGGCGGCCCTTACCAGGTAGCCGATGACGACCTAGACGTGTACCGCCGACCGTTCCTTAAAAGTTCGGATGTCGGTCGCTCACTGATGTGGACGATTCGCGCTATGAAAATGCCCCAACTAACCGAGCAGATTGCCCAAGGGTTTACCAGCTGGTCACGTCCAACACTAGTGGTCTGGGGAACTTCAGACCCTTGGCTATCAGCCGACAGCGCCAAGGCATTTGCCCAAGGTCTGGATGATGGTGACTATGTTGGTCTTGATGAGGTGGGTCACTATGCCCAAGAAGACTGGGCCGAAAAAGTTAGCGAGGCCATCGTGCCATTTTTGAGAAAACAGGAGCTATAGGCTGTCTTTATCAGGTTACGTTCTTTAAATCATGAAATTGTTGTTTCTTAACAACTCCTACGACAAACCCTAGCAACAGATTAAACACTTATCGGATCGCTTTCTGAAAGCCTAACGTTTTAGCAAAATTGAGCACACACAGAAATAAATATTACCAAGAAGAATCAATCATCTTGACTTGTGCTCCGCGATCTCATTATCAGTTTTAGTTCGCTCAGCAGCGTTTCCTGTTCCTGCTGCAAAATCTCTAGCTTGGTCAAAATCACGGCCAGCTGCGGATCTTTTAACTCGTCGCAGCTGGACTTTAGTGACGTTTTGTTGAATAACCAGCGACCTAGGGAGAGGGGAGAGCGACCCAGCCATTTTAGACTGCGGCGCAGCAGCTGGCTGACAAGGGAAACACTCAGCTGCAGCACAATAACTAAGGTAATTGCGATCGCAATCAGCCAGTATGGATGATGCAGCCCCCATAGAACAGCTGTTTCAGTGGGTGTTAACACCGCATCTGCCAGTACCCTACTAACCAATAGCTGTATCCCCCGTCACTTATCACTTACCATCCTACCTGCTGCCGGGCCTACTAATCTTTTTCGCGTCTGTGGCGTCGCCAGCCCTGTCGTCCTTTTAACTCCCGCTTAACTACAATCTTCCGCTTATCCACCAGGGTCATCATGGCCGGCACATCGCGAGATATTTTATCTTGCCATCCCAGTTCCGCCACCACCGAGTTAAACGTACGACGCTTGGTCATGCGATAGGCGATTTCTTCCACTTCGCTCCAGGTAAGATTACTTTCGATATATGCCTTGGTGATCACATTCAACAGGTTGGTGTACCGATTGCCTTCAGCCTCAGTCATCATTGTGTGGGGAATATCTAGCACACGATCAAAGCTGTTGTACCAGCAATAGGGTTGATGTTCTAAAGCAGTCTCAAAAAACCGCTGATGGTCAAAATTGTTGACGGCGCGATCGCTCTCACTAGAGATCATAAAAACCGGCGCGATGGGAGACTTTTTAACCCGTTTGAAATTGTAGTTTGCAATCCGCAGCACAGCCCGCAAAGCAGACACTTCAAATCCTGGGTAGCTTGGCCCCAACAGTTTTTCCCACTCAAAATAGGTGTCAATGTGTTTGACAAATAAATCGATCACCTTACTGCTGGAGCTAAAATAGGGCGCAAACAACAGCGCGCGATAGATATCATCGGCCTTTTCCATCGCCAGCCAGGTGGCTAGAGTTGCCCCCCCCGACAGACCGCCAACAATAACCTGTGAACCCATCTTTTTAGCAATTTTGAGCCACTGCAGCCCAAATTTTAGATAAACGCGCGGGTCGTCTGTTAGCGGGGGTGGATTGCCAGGTCCCCACGGCCCTGCTAACCCATGACCGGGCAGCAGAGGCACCAACACATTAAATCCAGCTTTGTGCAACACCTGTGCCATGGGAATAAACTGATAAGGCCCAGCCGTAAACCCATGGAAAAATAAACACACTTTATCGGTCGGTTCACTGTGAAATAAAAAATATGATCGACAGAGATTATCAATTAGCGATAGCTCTGACTCACGGGCTGATATTTTACTTTCAACGACCTTTTTAAGGGTCAGGTAGTCCACCATAGCAATGCGGTATTTGGCACAGTCGCATACTACCGCTCGGGCTCATCATATTCCCAAAAATTGCGAGACTGCTTAATATCTCGCCTAAAGAGCATACTCAAATCCTAGTTTTGGGAATTTGAGGGTTCAGTCAATGTCTCTTCAGGCTGCTCATCGACATTACTGGTCAACAGCAACACTGCACCGCTGCCATCTACAATGCATGACCCTTGCTCGTCAGGCGATTCAGCAATAGACCAGAGGATCAGAAATGTCCCATCTTCCATGCTCTCCGACGGGTTTAACTGGGGGGTGCGCTCAGTGGTGACAAGGGTTTCATAACAACGATGGGCAATGGTCTCCACATCTTCTGGAATCGCTGACTTTTTAGGACCGCAGGCACTTACCCCCAGCACACTTGCCCCCAGCAGCAACGGTAGCAAATGCTGGCTCCACTTTGGAGGGCTCCCATGGCGCTTTTGTCGTATCGCACAGCGCTCAACAGACATCCTTAATAGACTCCTTCCTTAAATCAATAACACCCTTACAATCAGTAGAAGTTAGTGCAGCATGCCATTTGCTGTAGCTCAACACCTCAAACAGACGCATTGATCTACCAATGTGCTCAACGATTAGCAGCTTACAAAACTTTTAGACCCGGCCCCCCATGAAATTATTTCGATTAATCCTGCCTCTGATAGTTGTCGTTTGTTTAGTGTTCACCAGTTCACCAGCTATGGCTGCACCCATGGCCGTATTGCCTGGTCTAAAGGGTGTCTTTACTGGCACACCCCCGACAGATATTGGCATTCATAAAGAGCAGCTCAGCAACTGCCCCACCTCACCCAACTGCGTGAGCAGCAGCGCCAGCGATGATGAACACTATATTGCACCGCTTGAGTATGCGGCTGAGCAAGACGCTATCCGCGATCAGCTGGTGGCCATTATCAAAAATCAGCCCCGTACTGAAATTATTGAGCAGACTGATGACTATGTTTTGGTAGAGTTTACTAGCCGTCTGATGGGGTTTGTAGACGATGCTGAATTTTACTTTCTACCAGACGGTAAGACCGTTGCCATGCGCTCTGCAGCTCGGCTAGGTGAGTCAGACCTCGGTGTGAATCGACGTCGGTTAGCGCAGTTTCGACTAGCTCTGCAAAGTTTGGGAGCTTAGGCCGTTAAACAAGAAACGTTAATGACACCCAGGAATCTGCCTCTCTACTATGAGCGCCAACCCATATCAAATCCGGCCCATGACCCGCGACGAGCTAGATATCGCCGTGGCTTGGGCTGCTGCAGAAGGCTGGAATCCTGGTCTACAAGATGCCGATTGCTTTTACAGTAACGACCCTACTGGGTTTTTGATGGGGTTTCTAGAGGGGAAGCCAATTGCCGCAATTTCAGCGGTTAAGTACGGTACTTCTTTTGGATTTATTGGTTTCTACATTGTGAAACCTGAGTTTCGAGGCCAAGGGTACGGGTTAGCAATTTGGCAGGCGGCCCTTGACTCCCTCCAAGGACGCAGCATTGGGTTAGATGGCGTGGTCGCTCAGCAAGATAACTATATTAAGTCTGGGTTTTGTCTGGCCTATCGAAATATTCGCTATGAAGGCACAGGCAAGGGAGCCGTTCATGATTCAAACTGTGTACCGCTGACCGATGTGCAGGCGGTGATTGACTATGACCGTCAGTGTTTTCCTGAGGTGCGATCGCACTTTACCCAAACCTGGATTACCCAACCCGATAGCCACGCTGTTGGCATGGTGCAGGGGCAAACATTAGTGGGCTATGGCGTTTTACGTCCCTGTCGCAACGGCTATAAAATCGGCCCACTGTTTGCCGACACAGCGGCAATTGCGGATGATATCTTTCAGACACTGGTGGCAAAGGTGCCCGTAGGCGCTCCATATTATTTAGACGTTCCAGAAGTCAATGGTGACGCTGTTGCGCTGGCTAAGCAATATGGCCTGAACTACGTCTTTGAAACCGCACGAATGTACACCCAGGTAGCACCAGAATTACCGTTAAATAAGATTTTTGGAGTCACCACATTTGAGTTGGGGTAATGCGACTCCCCTTAGAACGCTACAATATTAGAAATATTAAGTGTTCGTTACATTGGGACGGGAGTTTGTTATGGGTCGTCAGCAGGCCATTGTGATTGGGGCTGGAATTGGTGGACTAGCCATGGGTATCCGCCTTCAAAGTTTGGGGTTTGATACCACGATTGTGGAAATGCTAGATGCTCCCGGTGGTCGGGCTTATGTCAGAAAAGCAGACGGCTTCACCTTTGACATGGGACCCACGGTCATTACCGTGCCCCACTTTATTGAAGAACTCTTCTCTCTAGAGCGCGATAAAGCAGCCCTTACTCAGGATGACTTCCCGGCAGAAATTGTTGATGAAAGTAAGCGGATTAAATCCGGCATCTCCAGCGGACCTAACACAAGCCGTTACGTCAAAATTGTTCCGGTGCTGCCTTTCTATCGCATCTACTTTGATGACGGCACTTTCTTTGACTATGACAGCGACCCCGAAAATACTCGCCGACAGATTTTAGAATTGGGCGAACCTGGCGATCTTGAAGGCTATCATCGCTTCCATACAGCCGCCAAAGGGGTGTTTGAGCGAGGCTTTTTAGAGCTGGGCTACACCCACTTTGGCACTGTAGGCTCCATGCTAAAGGTGGTACCCGAGCTGCTTAAGCTGGATGCAGTACGTACCCTATTTAGCTTTACCAGCAAGTATTTTATGAGCGACTATCTACGCCAGGTATTTAGCTTTGAGCCGTTGCTGGGGGGTGGCAATCCCCTATCGGTACCTGGCATTTACGCCATGATTCACTTTGTTGAAAGTACCTGGGGTATCCACTTTGCCATGGGTGGAACCGGTGCTTTAGTCAGTGGCTTTGTGAAAAAGTTTGAGGAGCTGGGCGGCAAGGTTATCTACAACGCCGAAGTCAGCAAGATCAATGTCACCAAAGAAAACGGCAAAAAAATTGTCAAGGGTATTACCCTGGCTGATGGTACCGCCATGCAGGCCAATGCTGTTGTTTCCAATGCTGACTGGGCCACCACCTACGGCAAGATGATTGAGTCTAAATATCGCTTTTGGAATGGCGACCTGCGGGTAAAAGTGACTCAGCAGTCCATGTCTGTGTTTGTCATGTATCTGGGCTTTAAGGCCGATGGCAATGAAAATGCTAAACTGCGTCACCACAGCATTATTCTAGGCCCCCGCTATGAAGAGCTATTAAAAGATATCTTTGGCCGCAAGATTATGCCCAAAGACTACTCTCAATATGTACATCTTCCCACGCTGACTGACCCATCCCTGGCTCCTGAGGGGCACCATGCGGCCTACATTCTAGTACCTGTTCCCAACAATGCTTCTGGTGTCAACTGGGATGAAATGGGTGAGAAGTTAAAAGACAAGGTGCTCACATTTATGGATGAGCGGGGCTATCTGCCAAATATCAAAGAGCGTTTGGTACATTGCAGCTATATTACCCCCGACTATTTTGAGAACACCCTGATGGCTCATATCGGCAACGCCTTTGGGCCTGAACCCACACTGGTTCAGTCGGCATTCTTTAGACCCCATAACCGCAGTGAGGATATTTCAAACCTCTACATAGTCGGAGCTGGAACTCAGCCAGGGGCTGGCACACCCAGCGTGATGATGTCTGCCAAAATGACCGCTCGACTAGTCGCTGAAGATTTTAATGTTGCCTCTGAAATTTTGGACGGAGTGTCTGAGAAAAAGGCAGCATCTCTCGTCTAGGCAGGAGCTAACAAAGAAGGCCATGACAGACGCCCTGGCCTTCTTTATCTACTAGAGATCCTCTAACGGAAATTCTTTATGCAGTTGCTTACATTCTTCTAGCAACAAACCGCTCTCAATGGTGTAGCTTTTTGGAGACTTACGCATCACCTCTTCACAGCGAATCTCAATCATATTGGGGTTACTGTCTGAAAAATCATCGGCCCCGACACCATAAACAATGCGTTGAATACCTGCCCACAAACAGGTGGCTGCACACATGGCACAGGGCTCACAGGTGGTGTAAAGCGTATAGTTACCTGACACCGAAGCGCTGCCCAAACGCTGGGTTAGCTGACGAATAGCGTTAACCTCAGCATGACATGTGGGGTCATTGTCTGGCTGCACTGTATTACCAGATTGCTGAACCACCTGACTATCTTTAACGATCACGGCACCAAAGGGGGTCTTGCTTTTGCGTGCTTCCTCAATGGCAAGACGCATAAATGATTCAGCTTTCATAAAAATTTTGAATTGATGGTTTGTCAGTAGCCACCCTTAATTGTCTAAAGCTGGGTTGTTGTCACACATCTGTCTTTAGGATGAAGTAGTGCTGGGCAATATTTGTGCCGCACCAAAAAGCAATACAGGCATGTGTAAAAAGTAAAGAAAAACTAAGAGTATTTACCCATTTTTTTTAAATCAAGCCATCATCATGGGTGAGTGGCCATAATGGTTACTTTGATGGCCACGGCCACAGCCATACGTTCAGAAACGACAGGTATAAGGGGTTTCATATTTTGGTGACTTAGCACACCCTAAGTCACTCCATTGATCGTTCTACCAAGGGGTTCCCATGACACTTTTTCCCGCAATTGTAGTATTCGCTGCCGTTTTTCTGTTTTTCTCTAAGGACGTCCTGACAACAGAAAAAGAAGAGAAAAAAGAAGAGAAAAAATCATCTAAGGCTAAGCCCAGCATGGCCGACATCCTCCTCAAATATGAGCTAATGGATGAACTCGGAAAGAAATCCTAAAACCATTAACTCTCGGTAACATTTGACCAACGACGTTAAGTGAACTATTACGTTATTCAAGGGCTAGCTGCAACAACAGCTAGCCTTTAATTTTATAGACATCCAGCTGATTGCTTATGGAAAGATATAATTCACTATCCACTGTTGAAACCTTTGAAGAAAAAAAGCAGCAGGCTCTTCACCAGTGTGAGCATCTGATCCAAGACTTCTCTAAACGGGCCAACCGTCACAAGGTCAGGTACAAACGCCTTCAAACTGCTAGCATTGCTTTGGCCGTGTGCACAACGATTCTATCGGCGTTATCTGCCAGCAACCAGCTAGGACAGTTAGACTGGATAGTTTTATCTATCAGCGGTCTGGCCACACTTGCAACAACTCTTCTCAGCCAAACCAACTCACAAAGAATGTGGGTGCAGTCCCGCAATATCTCCCAACAATTTCAAATGGAGCTGTTTCTATATCTTCAGGGTACTAAGGACTATGCCACAATTTTAGACGAATCAGAACGTCTGCAGTTTTTCTCACAGCGATTAATGGATATCTGGACCGAAGCCCAAGAAAGATGGTCGCAATACGCCTCCTCTAATCAGTAAAGCTTAGCGCAGTCCTCAAATGGCTTTAACGGTGAGAAATCGTAAAGGGCTAATGGCTCTAGGACAATTTATTTCTCAAATTAGCGATCGCAAAAAAGTTCTTTTCTAGGTAATGTCAGTTTGCGAAATCTATACTCAAGAGGTTGTTGAATTGACAATACCCGCTAACGCCGCTGCATACCACCTTAAACACCCATGATTATTCGTGTAGCACAGCAACAAGATATTGAAACACTGTTTGAGATTAGAACCAGTGTGGTTGAAAATCATCAGTCCCGTGAGGAAATTGCTGAACTGGGCATCACACCAGACTCTGTAGCAGAGATGTTAGAGGTTGACTGTCGTGCCTGGATCGCTGAACTTGATAAACAAGATATTGGATTTTCAATTGCCAATAAGACAGAAAAAAGCATTTTGGGCATGTTTGTGCGCCCTGGCTTTGAAGGACATGGTGCAGGCCGTCACCTAATGGCAGCCGCTGAAAATTGGCTATGGTCTAACAATATTGACGAAATCTCGTTGGTCACCGGCAATGCCCCAAACTTAAGAGCCTATGGTTTTTATACTCATCTGGGTTGGATGCCGGTAGGTGTTGAAACAACCGGAGCATTTATAGGTGAGGTGAAGTTTATCAAACACCGACCCAAAAAGTAGATAACTGTGTAGCAATTTTTACAGATGACAAACAGTATGCATCAACCACCGATATTTTTTGCTACCTAGAAGTATTAAGCATTATTTCAAATAGAGTTTTTCTATTCAGCTCCAAAAAGTGTTGGGCAATACTTATAGCGTCAAAACTATAGCCAGGTTCTCTATATAATGTTGATCCTCTTGAATAGCTTACACAAGAGGGGGCAATAAATACACTCAGCCCTGGCGGTCTCGCTACCATTTAAGCATGGCTTAAGGAGATAAAACAGGCTAAATATTAGTCTGCTTAGTGCAATCGCCCCATAGACAGCATCAAAATTCTGACTATATGAAACTATCTGCTTCAGGAAATTGAACAATGTTTGGACGACTCTTCAGTGGAACTGCTGTAAGCTACCTTTCTCTATTTACCTTAGCCACTATCAGCCATGCGTCTCCTTCAGAATCGCTGACTGTTGATGTATATGGGTCATCCTATAGTGTTGAGTTAGATCATGAAGCGACAGACCGGGTACTTAGAAGTCAACCCTGGTGGGGCAATAAAGAACTCGCTAGTGAGCTGTGTGAAGCGCTGGTATATGAGGGTGAAGACATTGCCAGTGTCGGATTTAATACACTGGCAATCGGTGGTGAAAACTTTATTGAAGCCTATCTTGTTATGCCATCCGCCATCTGTAGCGGTCCTGTCCTGATTTCGCAGGAAGATATTGGAGAAATGACCGGAGGCACATTCTTTGTTGTTTCAGGAAATGGCTGTCTGACAAGTACGGCTGAGAGTTTAAGTGCCCTGGGTGATAAAAATCAGGGATCGTTCCAGATATACCAAAATTTCGGTTCTATGAATTGTGGTTATTTCAATACTCCCACCCTGCACTAAGCAACTATCTCTAAATCGTTACAAAAAAACTCCACACATTTGAATAGAGGATTATAAAAAAGTGCAGGAGTAAGAGACTTTACTCCTGCACTTTTTACTTAGTATCGTCCTAACTTAGAAAATAAGTGGGACTGTAACGGTTTTTGGTCATCTATGGAACTGAACGCCAACCAAAGATCCGCCCACAGCAACTAAGCACACAGGTACGACACCGCGCTTCAAGCATGGGATTACTCATCAAAGAAATCTCAAGATTGCTTTGATGGCAATGAACCACTAATCGCCCAGCACAAGATTGGACAAAATACGATGCAATAGGTTGTAATTACTGTGATTAGCTCGGCAGCTGTTAAAACATCAGGTGTCATCAAAATCGCCTCCTAAAAATGTTGATCGTAGAGGCGCGTTCCTTCAGGAAATTATCCCTACTTCCGTCCTTCTATATTCAAAGCTTTTTGAAACAGAGGATGAACGACGTTTACATCTATATTTTAGGTTGACTGCACCCGAAACAAACAAGGGGGATAGCCGAATACCCATAATTCATAACAATAATGTATTGAATTTATAAAGCTATTAGAGTCCATTTTGATGGCAAAAAAGCTAGATTACAAATCAATACAAATAAGGTAAAGATTTTTGAATAGAGCTATTAGGGAGTTGGACTCCAACGACATTAACCAAATCATTCGCTATTTTCTGCAAGCAGACGAGGGATTTCTCAGAAGTATGGGGGTAGATCCTCATAAACTGCCAGACGCTAGTGTCTGGAAAAAGCTGATAGAAGAGGATCTTGCCCACTCTATTGCTGACAAACAGTTTTATTACCTTATCTGGGAATTGAACCATCATCCTGTCGGGCATTCCAATATAAACAAGATCATCTTTGGCCAAGAAGCCTACATGCATCTGCATCTCTGGCAGGCTTGCGATCGCAAAACGGGCCATGGGCTTTATTTTATTCAGCAAAGCATTAGCAAGTACTTTGAGGCATTTAATCTCCAATGGTTAGTGTGTGAACCCTGTACTCTAAATCCAGCCCCTAACAAAATGTTAGAAAAAGTAGGTTTTGAGCTTGTTAAAAGCTATGAAACAACGCCAGGCTGGATCAACTTTCAACAAACGGTCAATCGATGGGTTTTAAGTAGAGAAAAATGGCTAAGAGCTACGGTTGACTGAGCGCTACAACAGAAGAGACTTCAGGTTTCAACTTGGCTATGGATATAGACGAGCCCCGTCTATATGCTGCATCTGAGCAAATAGACGGGGGAGTTCTCTTTTTCAGACCGTGTTACGCAGCCATATCAAACAACAGGATTTCAGTATCCTCCGACTGGCCTTGAACGGTTAAGGTATCGGTATTGGTAATCGCTGCACCGTCACCAGCACTCAGAGACTGCTGATTAAGAACAACACCACCCCGCACCACCTGTAGCCACACAGCGCGGTTGGGCTGCACCGTATAGTCAACCTGCTCCTCTGCAGTCAGTCGGGCCGCATAAAGATTCAGATCTTGATGGATGGTAACTGAGCCATCGCGACCGTCGCGGGAACCAACAAGCCGTAATTTGCCCTGTTTCTCTTCGGGGCTAAAGTAGGTTTGTTCATACCCAGGCTGAATGCCGCTCTTTTCAGGCAGCACCCAAATCTGGAGAAAATGTACGGGGCTGTCGTTTGAGGCATTGTACTCACTGTGGCTAATGCCGGTGCCAGCAGACATACGCTGCACATCGCCAGGACGAATGATGGAGCCGGTGCCGATACTATCTTTGTGCTCTAAGGCACCATCAATTACGTAGGAGATAATCTCCATATCGCGGTGGCTATGGGTGGGAAAGCCCTGACCTGGAGCAACTTTGTCTTCATTGATTACCCGTAGGCTGCTAAACCCCATATGGGCTGGGTCGTAATAGCTACCAAACGAAAATGTATGACGGCTGTCGAGCCAACCAAAATTGGCGTTACCTCTTTCTGATGCAGAGCGAATGGTAATCATTAGGTTTGCCTCCCGCTGTTTTTTGGAACTGATTTAATTATGGATTGCAATCTAAAAAATGACAATAATCAATTTAATAGACATATTGTCTCATATTAAGCGACAATACAAATTCTTAGACAGAGGGCAGGATGGATAAATTTGCAGCAATTCATGCATTTGTGCAGGTGGTGGAAGCGAGTGGGTTTGCGGCCGCGGCCAGAGAGATGGGCATGTCGCGCTCAGCCGTAAATAAGCTGGTCATTAGCCTCGAAACAGAACTTGGCGTGCGGCTTTTGCAGCGCAGTACTCGGCAGGTGACCCCCACAGCCACAGGGACTGCATTTTATGAGCGCTGCTTAGGAATTTTGGCAGACCTGCAGGAGGCAGAACTAGCCGTCTCTCAAGAACAGGCTGAACCGATTGGCGCATTGCGGATAAATGCACCGATGACCTTTGGGACATTACATTTAGCACCGGTACTGGCAGAATTTATGGCGCAATATCCTGGTGTGCAGATGCAGCTCACACTAGAGGATCGATTCATCGACCCGTTGGCTGAAGGCTTTGATCTAACTCTGCGGATTGCTCAACCAGAAACCTCATCCCGACTTGTCATTCACGAGTTGGCGCAGCTGCAGCTGTTGCTGTGTGCAGCCCCAGGCTATCTAAAGCAACATGGAACACCCAAATCGGCCCAGGAGCTTAGCCAGCATAGTTGTTTAGCCTATGGTGAACTGGCAAATCGCCATGAGTGGGTATTGGCAGGGCCTGACGACGACATAAGAGTCACTGCCAACGGAACAATGTGCTCTAACAACGGTGAAGTGTTGAGAGATGCAGCGATCAAAGGCTTAGGCATTGTGTTGTTACCTCAGTTTATTGTGCAACAGAGTTTAGACCAGGGAAGTCTACAAGAGATTTTGCCAGCCTATCGACCGCAAGCGCTGTCGCTGTGTGTGATGTATCCGACAAATCGGCATTTGTCTACTAAGGTGCAGCTGCTGACGGCGTTCTTAGAAGAACGCTTTGGAGGATTAGCGCATGAGTAGTTGTGGCTACACCCTTTTCTACACTGACTGTTTCTGTCCATTAGCCCTTTGCCAGGCGTTCACAGACAAATTCTGCCATCTCTTCATAGAGAAACTGCTGTTTGAGACCTGATTCAATGTCAGCGGCTTGACGGCTGAGTTCCATTAGCTCACCCACACGGTTGGCGATGACTTCACTGGAGTCGTAGAGGCTATCGGGTGCCACGCCCCCCCGGCGGCCAGCTTCTAGAAAGGTTGCTTCTAAATCTTCGCGTAAATAGGCAGGGTCGATAATGCCGTTGGGAAAGCTGATAGCCAGATACGCCCGACACTCTAGCTCCATGCGATCCACACTGTCGCCCAGCATGATGGAATAGCCATCCTGATTTACAGTGGGGGCCACTTCAGGGGTATTTTCAGCAGGAATCACCTGAGCCACGGCTGGAGCAGCTGAGAATGCCAGGGTGCTAAGAACAGACAGCAAAAACGACTTCATAGGAAAATGGGTGCTTGGGGGAAGATGCGAGGGGCTCAACCAGATACTATATCTTTACACTGATGTAACCACGGGTTTTGCCTGGTTTTTAGAGTGTTTTTTTAGCTTGTCTTAATGTATTCGTCGTCCATGCAAACCACTCAGCCCCAAAGCCCTGACACACCGATTCATCCTATTTTTGACCGTCCCTGGTACCGCCGCGTTGAAGCTTGGCTAGGCCACTCATCTCCCATTGGAAATGCGCCTATTTTTCCAGCCGATACGTTTGACTGGGCAAATACGTTGGAAACCAACTGGAGCGTGATTCGCCAGGAGATGGACCAGGTACTGGCCGATGTCAGCGCACTGCCTAGTTTTCAAGATATTATGCCGCGGCAAAATCGGATCAGCCCGGACAATAAGTGGAAAACCTATTATTTTTGTGCGTTTGGCTTTGTCGCGACTCAAAACTGCGATCGCTGCCCAAAAACCTGGGCACTGATAAGGGATATCCCAGGTCTCAAGGTTGCCTTTTTTTCGATTTTGGCTCCGGGCAAGCATATTCCTGAGCATCGGGGCAAACATAAGGGGCTGATTCGCTATCACCTGGGGCTGCGGGTACCAGAGCCAAAAGAAGCCTGTCGCATTCGAGTAGACAATACAATTACCCACTGGCAAGAGGGTAAAAGTCTAATATTTGACGACACTTACTACCACGAAGTGTGGAACGACACCGACGGCTACCGGGTGGTGCTGTTTTTAGATATTGAGCGTCCTTTTAATTTCCCCCTATCTTGGGTTAATGGGGCTGTGTCTAAGCTGCTGGCCCTATCACCCCAGGTAAAACAGGCAAAGGAAAACTACGAAACCTTTGGCCGGTAGGGACGTTCCATGGAACGTCCCTACCACCAGCGTACCGCTAGCATGGAGGCTTCAGGAATATCGTCTTCGGCGGGCCACTCAACTGGTTTAAAGGTGCCAAATACATGGTCCCACCAGTCGACGCCAAGACCAAAGTTGAGATGACTCATGCCATATTTGTGATGGACATAGTGGACCGGCATTTTCATCCAGAAGCACTTGCGGGGGTTTTCGTGCTGGAGCTGGTGAGCGTAAGCGGAAAAGGCGGCATAGACAACGGCCCCAATCGCCCAGCCAAGACCAACGGTAAGGGAAAAAATAAACGGGATAAACATTGCGATCGCACTGCCCAAGATATAGTCGCGAAATTCCCAAACAACGCCTTGACCTTCATTACGACGGTGGTGATCACGATGGCGCTTACCGACCTTGGGGGATGCATGCATCAGTCGATGCAGCCAATATTCAACGAAGCTCGCAAACACAAAGGCTGCGACAAAGCTAATGGCAAAAACAACAGGCTGGGGCATTGATCACTCCACTAATGGTAAGCGCGGGTCATTAAGCCCGCTGCTTCATCCTATTATTGTGAAATATTTTTACGAAGACAAGACGGATTGTGAAATAGCCCATGCCCCATGTCCTTAGGAACGTCTTACTCCCTATGTTTGCAATGGCTGCTCAATGGCAGCAGCGGGCGTTTACTCGTCAGCTGCCTCAGGCTAGCGCCATTCAGGCCAGATTTTTACAAAAACTCATCCAAGAACAGCAGGGTACAGCCCTGGGGCAAGCACTTAAGTTAGACCGCATCGACAGTATTGAGGACTTTCGGCAGCAGGTTCCCTGTTGGACCTATGACCAATATGCACCCTACTTTGAACGAGCCGCGCTGGGGGAACACAATGTGGTGTCTCCATTCCCCATTAAGGCATTTAATATGAGCAGCGGTTCCACCGGCAGCCGTAAGCTTATCCCCATTACCCAACGGGTGCAGCAAACCCGCGCCTACGCCAATCAGGTGGCCATGGGGCACGCCTTTGAGCAGGCCTGTGCCCAGGGACTAAATGTGGGCCAGCTGTTGCTAACGACGTCCATTGCCGCTCTGGGAAAAACCACAGGAGGCATTACCTACGGCCACGTCAGTGGCAATCAGCTGCGGACTACACCATCATTCATCTTTAAGCAGCTGTTTGTTCAACCCTACGACGCACTGCTGGTCAGCAATACAGCCGCACGCAACTATATCTGTTTACTATTTGGGCTGAGACAGCCAAGGCTTGCCTACATTGCTGCCAATTTTCCACTGATTATGCTGCAGCTGTGCGCCTATCTAGAGCGGTTTGGCCCAGCACTAGCAGACGATATCGGGCGCGGGACTATCTCTAAAGATATTGTTCTTAAACCAGAGCTACGGGAGTCTTTACAACAACACCTATCGCCACAGCCAGAACGGGCTAAACAGCTGCAGCTGTTGCTCAAACATCACGGTCGTCTGCTACCTCGCCATGTATGGCCCAATTTGGGGTTTTTGATTACGGCTCGAGGAGGGTCATCAGACTTTTATTTTGAGCGCTTCAAGGATTATTTTGGAGAAACTCCTATCTTTGGGGGAACCTACTCTGCTTCAGAGGCCGTGTTTGGCAGCTACTGTCAGCTTAATGCCGACGGTGCCGTTTTAGCCTTAAAAACAAACTTTTTTGAATTTGTTTCCCCCGATCAGTGGCATAAAGACAATCCTAAAACCCTGCTTCCTCACCAGCTAACTGTGGGTGAATATTATCGTGTGCTGGTTACGAATTATTCAGGATTCTGTCGTTATGACATTGGTGATGTATTGCAGGTTATCGACATGCGCTGTGGCGTGCCGGTTATTGTCTTTCGTTACCGACAAGGGGGAACTCTCTCGGCTATTTCAGAAAAGACCACTGAGTACCATGTCGCTCAGGTCATGGCAGCACTGCAGTCTGATTTACCTATTGAAGATTTTTGCATTACGCTGTCAGAATCTCTTATTGATCCCTACTATGTGCTTAATTTAGAACTGGTGAACAACGCCAAACTATCTGACCCTAAACAGCTTTTACACGCCTTTGATCACCAAATGCGCCAGGCTAATGAATCCTATGGGTTAAAGCGTCAGAAAAATGATATTACGGCCCCCCAACTTAACCTTTTAGCACCGGGTAGCTTTAAGAAACTACGTCAGCGCAATCTAAAGCCGGGTGTCACTGACGATGCTCAGGTAAAACTGCCGCATATTAGTTGCGATCGCACCCTCCTAGACGGCATTACTATCACTCATCAAATTCGTTAAAGCCCTTACAAAGGTATCAAAGAGACTCTATAAAGTTTTCTGAGAATGAGTCTTTTCTCATGAATCGAAATAACTCATTCTCTTACACTAATTAGTGGTAAGTAATCAACAGTAGTTCTGCTTTAAGTGCATGTATCATGGTTCATATCTGCTATTAGAAACTACTATGCCAGAATCAAATTTGGCTTGCATTACTTAAGTAAATTTAGATCTATATCTAGAATTTATCAAACATCATGCTCAGTTCTCCAAATCCTTGCATGATAGGGTGTATACCGTATTTGGGGCTTCATACAGCTGTTGTTTGACTCTTCTCATATTTGAGAAAGATGTCTGTACTTTTCAGCATTTGGTAGTAGCTCATAGACTAGATTGAAGGGCTCTACCATCACTACCTCGGGAGTACCTGTTTAGGGTAGAAACCCGGAAATGCAATCTACCGCCAGAAATATCAGAAGGTATTGTCACTTAAGCAGCCTTCATGATGTTTTGAGTTTGTTACATCAGTGCTTATAACACTCTACATTTAAACTTTTGCGGAATTCAAATCGTGCATAGAGAGAGAGCTATCCGTATAGCATTTTTAGTCAATAACTTTCCAAAGCTATCGGAAACCTTCGTCCTCAACCAAATTACAGGGTTGCTGGAACGAGGACATGACGTTGATATCTATACTCAAAGACTTTATGACTGGGACAAAGTTCATCCAGATGTAAGTCATTATCGTCTTTGGGAGCGCACTTACACCATGGAGAAGGTCCCTAAGAACTATCTTCAGAGACTTATCAAGGGGCTGTGGCTGATAATTATTTATTTCTTTAAGGCACCAAAACTAATCCTGCGGTCCTTAAATGTCTTCGCCCATGGTAAACAAGCACTCAACCTTTGGCTGCTTTACACTGCAGCCTCTTTGCTTCAACACCAGAAAGGGCACAACTACGACATTATCCACTGCCAATTTGGTACCCAAGCCTATCGCGGGATGGCATTCAAGAAATTACTATCCCCCATACCTAAACTCCTGATCATGTTTCGGGGGTTTGATATTAGCTTTTGTATCCAGCGGGATGGTCCAGAGATCTATGTCGAACCCTTCAAACACGCAGACTACTGTCTGGCCAACTGTGACTTTTTTCGACAACGCGTGATTGACATAGGTTGGCCTGCCAACAAAATCGCTGTTCATTTTTCAGGACTAGACCTGAGCAAGTTTGATCTACATCTTCGGCAATTAGACCCTGGAGACTCTGTTCACATTGCAACAACAGGCAGACTGGTGGAGAAATAAGGAATTGAATACGCTATTCGAGCGGTTGCTAAAGTAGCTGAACAATATCCCAATCTCACCTATTCCATTATTGGAGATGGCCCATTACATGACCATCTAACAGCCGTCATCAAGGAGTTGAAGGCTGAATCTTATATTCACTTACTTGGCTGGAAAAACGAGGCAGAAATTATTCAAATTTTAGACCAATGTCATCTCTTTATTGCCCCCAGCATCACCGCATCTGATGGTAATCAAGATGCTCCGATCAACGTGCTGAAAGAAGCGATGGCTATGGGGCTACCGGTTCTCAGTACCAACCATGGCGGTATCCCTGAACTGGTAGAAGATGGAATATCAGGATATTTGGTCCCCGAACGAGATGTCGATAGTCTGGTGGATAAGCTTAATGCCCTACTCGCCCACCCAGAGCAATGGCCTGCGATGGGGCAGGCAGGACGTGCATTTGTAGAACGCCGCTATGACTTAAATCACCTTAATGATCTGTTAGTGCAGCGCTACAAAGCCTTATTGAGCAATCATTGGCAGGATCGTTGCCTAAAATCTGCGTCATCTTCTGTTTCATCTACTGATAAAGCATCCGAGTATTTGTTGTCTCCTCTGAAATAAAACAGAAAATTGGTTATGACTGAGCCTATCGTCACTCTAATTGTTGTTCCCAGGGAACGATTTAGCTATGCTCAAACATCTCTCGACAGCATCTATGAACATACACAGATACCGTTTAAGCTAGTGTATGTGGATGGTAATTCTCCAAAAGAGTTAAGGCATTCTTTAGAACAGCAATCAGAAAATAAAGGATTTAAGCTTGTCCATACTCAACGGTACCTCTATCCTAACGAAGCCAGAAATATAGGGCTGCAGCATGCCGACACTAAATATATTGCTTTTGTCGATAATGATGTCGTAGTTTCCCCTGGATGGCTCAAGGCATTAGTCCAATGCGCAGAAGACACTGACGCCGCTATAGTCGGTCCTTTGATGTGTCAGCATGAACCTATTCATCAAGAAATTCATTTTGCAGGTGGGGAATCCCATGTCTGGGTCGACAAATTAGGCCGTAGACGGCTACGAGAAAAAATGAAGCATCAGGGCAAACAGCTAGCGGATGTGCGCGATCGGCTGCAGCGAGAACCCACAGAGCTAGCAGAGTTTCACTGTGTTTTGGTAACCCGATCAATTTTTGATGAAATCGGTCAGCTTGACGAAGAGATGCGCAATACCAAGGAGCATCTAGACTTCTGTATGACTGTGCGAGGCTTAGACAAAAGCGTCTATTTTGAACCAGATTCTGTAGTCACTTATGTGCCAGGCCGACCTCGAAAGTTCGCAGATGTGCACTACTATATGCTGCGCTGGAGCGATGCCTGGACTCTAGAGAGTCTAAAACATTTACGGGAGAAGTGGAATCTGGCAGAAGATGGTTACTTTAAGGCAAAGTACAAAAAATTAGGCTGGCGACGCTACGGTACGTTAACCAAGCCGCTTGCTCGTAGGTTAACGTTTGGGAGAGGTAGTCAACGTCTCACGAGATTCATTGAAAAATTAGAGCATCAGGTCAATCGCTACCTTACCCATCGGCATCGGCAAACGGCTAAAAGTAAATAGCCGGCCCACCACTGTAAAACAACTAAATCACCAACGTTAAACGAGCAGATGCCTTGGTATCTATTCGTTTAACGTTGTGAGCTATGTGCGCCAAGCTATATATTTCGATAGCGGCAGTAATGCTCAAGTTAAAAAGCTACTATTCAGGCGCCAATGTCTTCAACCAAGAACGAAGGTCATGCAAGAGATCCAAACTAAGAATGGTTTAGATAGAGATTTATCCAAGCGCTTAAACTCCATCAAAGTTATGCTTTTGATGCTCATATTAGGGCTTTTCTTAGCCGGGAAAGGAGTTACGCTTTGGCCGCTTGTTAATTGGCCAATGTATAGCAATTGGAGAACACCCTTTCCAGAGTCTTCTAGAGATATTGTCGAGCTAAGACTTTTGAGTAAAAGCGGTGAATCTCAAAGGCTTCTGTCGTCTGATATTATGCCGTTTGACCGTAAAAATGTGGCTGAGACATTAATCAAAAGGGCGTTTTCTGAGGAAGATACTCAAAGTCGCAAACATAATCGAATCGCTTTATTGAAATTATTGAAAAGTGACGGAAACCTCAATAATCCTAAGACCGTTCAAGCCTGGCAGCTACGGTGGGCTGTAGAACCTCTGAAGCTACCTCCTCTTGAGCAAAATTTTCCTGAGGAAGAAAATTTGGTTGGCACTTTTGAGGTTAAAGACTATTTAAGTTCTGCTCAATAGCGCAGTTAAATGTTGTGATTTTACTCATTAAGCATCTAAACACTTAAATCAATAGATTACTTACATCGCCTGAGGCAAATGCCGCAGAAAGATTAGGAATTTTCCGAATACTGTATTCACTTTTCTATTTATGGTATTTAAGTACAAACAAGATATCGTTTTTGAGCAGCTTACCAACGGACGCATTTAGACAAACTGTCTTACTCAGCTACTTTTTGCCAAAACCTCTGCCAGCGATACTTACGAATGGTCTAGAGTTTCTTCTCGTAACTTCCCTGATCATGCTGTTGTTTGGGACTTATACACAACTTTGTACGCTAGTTGTGCTGATTTCGGGATGTCTGCTAGAAGCTTGCTACAGCAGCGTTGACCATGAATTAGCAATGGTATTCTTGGTGTTCTACATTCCTTTAAGTATGGTGGTTTGTGGAGGATGGGGAGACACGTATTCTGTTGATAAAGCGCTACATCAAAGACGAGATAGTGTTGAGATTAATACCGTAAAAAAAGCATCAAAATATGCATTACCCATCAACTCACTGATTGTAGTACTATCAATTTTATTTTTTTCTTCCTTTATTTACAAAATACTAGGTTCTTGGATTAACTATCCCGAACTCATCTCAAACCTAGTGCTTGAGAGAAACATCAGGGCTGCAATTTATCAACTCCCTTTAAATAGATTGGCACCATTTATCTCCACCACACCTTTTGCATATCATAGCTTAAGAATAATCACTTTAGCTTTTGAAGGGACATTTATAGTAACTGTCTTCTGCAAGCAATTGCGAAACATCTATTTTCCGCTTGCACTAATCTTTCACGCATTTAATGCCATTTGGTTAAATGTTACCTTTACACCAGTCCTAATCTTATATGGACTTTTTATTGACTGGAGTTCTTTATATAAAACACTGCTAGCGAGTCAAATTACAACACCAATATCTGCAATACTTAGTGATTTTCCAGCTAAGTTTTTGATGTATGGCTCAATTTTTCTTGCCATCCTTTCAGGCTTACTTTGGAATATACAGGTTTGGTTTCCGCGCTCATTTTTTACATTAGGAGGAGTCGTTAACTGGCAAACCATTTGGTATCCAGTACTCCCTCTATCAGTTATCTGGTTGTTACTCGGAATCATACAGCTTTCTTCAACCCAAACAATAGAAAAAATACAGCATGGCATCAGATCTGAAGAAGCTTAAATATTTTTTAGAGATAGTACTTATAAGCTATTTCTTAATGGGAATCGGTATTCAATTATCTTTTGGCAGAGAGCTATTTCCTATATTTAGTTGGTTTCTATTTTCTAGAACACCTAATAAAACAGTCAACTTTACAGTCATGATATATACCCATAACGGTAGGACTCTGACACCCCCTATCTCTTTTCATAAAGCACCTCAATCAATAGCAGATAGTGAATCAATTACTGCAAACTCTGTTATTAAAAAATTAGGAAATAGCCTACTTCAAGGATCTGAAAGTCAGGTGATTAAGAACCGTAAAATACTAGAGAGAAATTATATGTACGGGAATATTGAATATGCTCTAATAAAAGAGACTTATGATCCCATTCAAAAATGGAAATACAATGAGACAGATCAGGAGGTTTTAATCAGATTTGAGAGTGGAGAATTTCAGTGAGGAGGAAATTTAGCTCTTTTGCCAATTTTTTGAGTGCTTCTAGTCTAGATACTAAATTTTATTTACCAGTTTCTTTAAAGTATTTAACTGCACAGAATCTTATCAGATGCTTTTATGTAATTATTTTCTTTTTGGCAATCAAGAATCTAGAAGATTGGGAATTTTATTTAGCTAAAACTGAAATTGACCCTCTCTGGGTTATTTCATGGCTAAGGTTGGCTGAACTAAAGATAGGAATTACAGCAATTCTTTGGCTTAATTTATGTGGAGGTATCTTAGCAGTAGTAATACCTCAATATCGCATTTCTAGATTCATTATATTCTTATCTCTACTAGAATTTTACGGTTTAAGGTATTCTTTTGGAAAAATTGGTCATGGCTCACATCTGGCTATTCTAATTAGCTTTCTGCTGATATTCCTACCAAAAGGGTGGCATTTGATTACCCAAGCAAGCCGGTTCGTTAAGTCATCTGTTTTGATGATTTTTTCTGCTTGTCAAGCGATGATTATGCTGACATATACGATGTCTGCAATAGGTAAGTTCTTGTATTCTTTTGTGCAAGCCTATCGAGGTGAAGTTCATGCTTTAATGCCGAAAGGGTTAGCACTTACAGTTGCAGATCGGCTCTTGCAAACAGAAACAAATAGCTATTTGGGAGGATGGATCATTGAGCATCATTATATCGGCTGGCTATTGATGTTAGGAGCACTCTATATCCAGTTCTTTGCGCTTTGGGCCGCTTTCCGTCCTTCTTTACATCAAGTTTGGGGGCTTGCACTAATAGGATTTCATATTTCAGTTTATCTTACGATGACAATTACGTTTGAGCAGAACTGTCTATGGCTTGTTCTTTTCTTTGTGTATTCTCCCTTTCGACCAAAGAAATTTAATATTCTAAAGTTTTTACATGATTTACCTTTATTTGGTTTGCTAATTCAAAAGATAATCAAAAAATATTCTTTTACTGTTCCCTAGACATGATCTTTAAATTATTTCCTTGTCAATCTAATGGTCCAAAAGACTGTCTTGAATTAAACAGCATCACTAACACGCCGGTTAAAATTGCTTCTATAGATATCTTGCGAATCAAAAGTGGTAGAGTTAATCTACCTTTGATACATCCCAGGGCTGACAAAGATTATTATCTAATTCGAAGCAAATCTGTCGATGGGGCTGTTGGGTTTTCTGTTGCCCATCAAAGAATCAAGCACTTTTATCCTATCTTACAGCAGCTTATTATTCCCTATTTTATTGGAAAGGATGCCAGAAATCTTGTTTCTTTAATTGATGAGGTTTATACGTTTCGTTCTAACTATAAGCTCTCAGGACTAGCACTTTGGTGCTGTGTTGCCTGGGTAGAAATAAGTCTTTTAGATTTACTGGGGCAACAGGTAAGCAAGTCAATTTCTGAACTTTTGGGCGGAGTTAAACAGAAAGAGATTCCAATTTATCTTTCAAGCCTACAACGCGACACCACACCAGAAGAAGAGATCGAATGGGTCGGCAAGCGTCTTGAAGAAACTGGAGTCCATACAGTCAAGTTCAAAATTGGCGGTCGCATGAGTTGCAATGCCGACGCCATGCCTCAGAGAACAGAGAATCTAGTAACCCACGCGAGAAAAGTCTTGGGTGAAAAAATTGCTATTGGTGTAGATGGCAATGGGTCTTTCACTGCCAGTAAAGCAATTAAATTAGGAAAATTTCTGGAGAGCTATGGGGTTTCATTTTTTGAAGAACCCTGCCCGTTTGATGACTTTAATTCTACTGCTCGGGTGACAAAATCTTTGTCATTAGCTATTACCGGAGGAGAACAGGAAACCAGTTTTTCTCGTTTTGAGCAAATGATCAACCAGCCTGTTGTCAATGTGCTACAACCTGATCTGATCTACAACGGCGGATTTATTCGCACATTACGCGTTGCTCAAGCTGCAGCACAAGCCGGGATGCCGGTTACAATTCACAATGCCCGTTTAGGGTTTGATCCACTATATATGGCGCAGTTTGCCAGTCTTCTGCCAGGAGTTTTTCAAGAGTATAATGCTCGTCCTGAAAAGCCACCCAAGTGGTTTTCACCAGCACTCGCTATTAAAGATGGTAAATTGCAAATCCCTGAGGGGCCTGGACTAGGAGTTGAGATAGATCCAGATTTTTTACGAAAGGCGCATAAGCTAAAAAAATATCAGATATAAAGACGATCAAAACTCTATGAATATCGACAAAAGTACGTAGTCTCTATGGGTATCGGTTACAACGGAGAATACTGAATTGAAAAATAAATACCGCTGTCTTGTATACCGTTGTTACCTGTATCTAGATCGACAAGGGGAATTCCCCAATCTAGTCGTGCAGAGAAATTGTCGCTCTGCTGCCAGAGAAAACCAAACCCGGTTCCTACCAACACATCTGGGCCAGGAGAGCTACCGTCATCATTCCAGACAGTACCGATATCGACGAACGGCGTAATCTGTAGCACCCCGTCAAGTTCTGGCGCTCTTGCAATGGGCCAACGGAGTTCTGCCGATAACAATGCGCCGTTATCTCGTCGCAATGCGTCTTGTCTATAGCCTCGAATATTTTGCCCGCCCCCCAGGCTAAACTCTTCTTGGGAAAGTAAGTCATCGGTAGTCAGCTGAATATCACCTCGTAAAAAAAAGAGCTGATCGGGTTTTTCCAACAGTTTTACCCACTGTCCCTGCCCTCGCCATAAGAAGAAACGACTGTCGGGCTCATCGCTGTTAATTGTGGCATCCAGTAAGTCCACGCCGACATTAAACTGCGATCGCAACGCCAGTACGTGGCTCTGGCTCCGCTGAGTCCATTCTTGAAAAAACTTGACAGCACTGATGCGTGTGCGACCATTTTCGTCTGCACCAGGCGATAGTGGAAAAGGACCAATATTCTCGATTCCTAACCGACTCTGGCTGGTCTGATGGGAAAACGTAACTCCTAGCGCAGCTGATTCAGTGGGTGTTTCAACCAGTGGCCGACGATAGCCCAGCTCATAGTAGGCACTGTCCGATGAAATATCGAGCACTGAGAAATCATCCTCAATCACCCGACTATCGGAATATCCCGCCGCCAGACGTACGGTATCGTTATTGGGACTCACCGGCAGTGTGTAGCTAAAATCCACCCCATCGCTGCCGTCCGTATGGTTATAGTTCAGCGTAATCCGATCGCCAATACCCAGTAGATTGCCCTCATCCACCCCCACAGTGACCTGAGTGCCGCCAATATTGGGAGAGCGGCGGTTGGCTAGGCTAGTGTTAACGGCAAATGAGTCAGCTTCTTCGACATCAATCACTAACAGACTGGTTCCCGGTTGAACCCCTGCCTGTAAATCTGCAGATATGGTTTCAATCAATGGATCTAGCTGTAGTCGCTGCAACCCCGCTAACAGCTCCTCAACATTAAGGGGAGGTCGAGCAGCCAGACCAACACGTCTGCGAATATAGGCAGGACTTAAACGCTGGGTACCCCTGATAACAATGTCTTCTAGCACCCCTTCAATCACTTGGACAATGACAATGTCATCCACAAGCGTTTGCGGCAGTATCAAGGCCCCTGATGTTAGATAGCCCGCGTCCACATATCGTTGAGTAATATCTGAACGCAGCTGCAAAAGTTCACTAAAGCTAACGTCGCGATCGCGATATTGATCTAGCAGATCTGCCAAATCTTCTTCTTCAAAAACAGTACTGCCAACGACCTGAATGCCAGCCACATAAAACAGTTCATTTCCCTCCCCCAGGCCGTCATCAGGCAGCAGCGGTTGACCATCAGGAGACAGCAGTTCATCAGGCGAAGGAATGGGAACCAGCGGCTCGTTCGGTAGAGGTGTCTCCGGTGGGATATCTGGAGGAATTACCGGTACCGTCGCCGGCAGTTCTGGCGGCGCTGTTTGAGCCATCAGCGCACTGTCAGCACGCGGCCCCATCGCCGAATAGACCAATAACCAGCCACATTGCACCAAGCCTAGCAATAGTCTAATCGGTACATGGTGTCTGTTTCTCAGTGCCATAATCTGGTCAAAACTCTACACAGCCCGGTTAGAAACTACTACTAAAGGTTCTAGAGTGTCCCGGTTATCTATCAAAATTTACGCTCTTCAACATATGATCTTTTGATGGCGCGGTCTAGGGTAGCAGAGATAGCGATACTGTTCCACCAGAGCCATTACCCTAAAAAAGACGTTTTACGACAGCGCTAATGCCAGCCCATCTCTTAACCCTCAGGGATATTGATAAGGTTTACCAAAACGGCACAGTGGCCCTCAGAGGTGTCAACTTAGATGTGCAGCCAGGTGAATTTATCAGTTTGGTCGGGCCGTCAGGCTGTGGTAAAAGCACTGTGTTAAGACTTGTGGCAGGCTTGGGCTTACCCACGTCAGGCACAATGCAATGGCATTGTGCCCCCGAACAGCACGAGTTAGCCTTTGTATTTCAAGCTCCGGCCCTGATGCCGTGGGCCAATGTTGTAGACAATATCTATTTACCCCTAAAGCTCAAGGGCCATTCACTTCGTTCGGTGCGGGCTAGAATTCAAGACGCTATTAATACTGTTGATCTATGTGGCTGTGAGCGTAGCTATCCCCGACAGCTATCGGGGGGAATGCAGATGCGGGTCTCAATTGCTCGAGCCCTGGTCACTAAGCCCCAGATATTACTAATGGACGAACCGTTTGGGGCATTAGATGAAATGACACGCAGTCGGTTAAACAGCGATCTGCTACATCTATGGGAAGAAAAAAATTGGACAGTTTTGTTTGTCACCCACAATATCTATGAAGCGGTCTATTTATCCACACGAGTGGTTGTCATGGCCGCCCGACCAGGACGAGTAATCGCCAATATCCCAATTGAAGCCACTTACCCAAGAACAGAATCGTTTCGTACCTCGTCTCAGTTTAATCACTATTGTCGAGAGATTTTGTCAACCCTGTCTGAGGCAGAGAGTATCGGGGTGGGATAGATAAAAAAGAATTCACAAAAACAAGGACGCACCGGAAGAGAATAGCCAAAAGCGTCAGACACCGGAATAAAACAACCAACAGGGATCACACATGTTTAAGGGGAGCAGAACAGAAACACTTTGGAACTGGTTAGCCCCAGCATTGGTAGGGCTGGCCGCTATCGTTGGCTGGGATGTTTTTGTTCGGGCGACCAATACTCCCCCCTATCTGTTGCCGGGGCCAGGGCTGGTATTGACCACTCTGATCGAAGAGTGGGGAGATTTATTTCCATCATTGCTAGTCACTATTCAAATTACAGTGGTGGCCTTTTTAGCAGCCATTGTGTCAGGGTTGGTAATTGCAATTTTGTTTGCCCAAAGTAAGTGGGTTGAGCGCAGTTTTTTTCCATATGCGGTGATTTTACGAACCGCGCCCATTGTTGCGATCTCGCCCTTTATTATAATCTGGCTCCAGAGCAACACATGTCTGGCCCTGGTGGTCTGCGCCTGGATTGTGGCCTTTTTTCCCATTGTGTCTAACACCACACTGGGGCTCAACAGCGCTGACCACACCTTGCAAAATCTATTTGAAATCTATGGGGCCTCTCGTTGGCAAACGTTAATTTATTTACGCTTACCCAGCGCCTTACCCTACTTTTTGGGGGGTCTTCGCATCAGCGGTGGGTTAGCGCTGATTGGCGCTGTCGTGGCCGAATTTGTCGCTGGTACAGGCGGAACCCGCTCTGGCATTGCCTATCAGATCCTAATTTCTAGCTTTAACCTACAAATTCCTCGCATGTTTGCCGCTTTACTAATGACAACGGTCTTGGGTGTGGCCATTTTTGTTGGCTTAACGGTATTGTCTGATCGACTGCTGCAAAACTGGCACGAAAGCGCCACTCGACGAGAGAACTAATATCGCTCATGGCTGGATTTATCAATATTCCCAATACCCCCCACTACTGGTTGGTCAACGCTCGCATACCCCTATGTTTTTTGGCCACCCGCTTAGACCCTATCCCCTCTCTACAGGTCTTTCCCCATCAAGAGGAATTAGTGGCCGTGGATGTGGAGGTAAAGGGAGGTGCCATCGCACAGATTATTCCAACCGGTACAGCAGAGCTGACGGATACCCCAGCCGTTAATCTGCATCAAGGGCTAATCTGGCCCTGCTTTGTCGATATGCACACCCATCTAGCCAAAGGCCATATCTGGCCCCGCTGCCCTAACCCAGACGGCACCTTTATGGGAGCTCTAGAAACCGTGCGTCAAGCCCACAATAACTGGCAGCATGACGAGCTATATCATCGGAAGGAGTTTGGCCTTAAATGCAGCTATACACACGAAAAACATGCAATTAGAACCAATCTAGATAGTATAGTCCCCCTTCGCAAAACCAGCATTACGGTAATTGACGAATTACGACAGCAGTGGAGCAATCGCCTCACATTACAAGCCGTTTGTCTGGTCTCTTTAGATTATTTTCTAACTGACGATGCCGCCCCTCTGGCACAGCTTGTTGCTAATTTTGGCGGGGTGCTCGGCGGGGTCGCTTACATGAATGACCAGCTAGTTGAACAGCTCGATCAGATCTTTACCCTGGCGAAACGTTACGGTCTAGACCTAGACTTTCACACCGATGAAAGCCTCAATCCTGCAGATATCACATTACGCTATGTAGCTGAAGCAGCCCTGCGCCACAACTTTCAGGGGGCCATTACCTGTGGCCACTGCTGCAGTCTATCGGTACAACCACCAGACGTCGTTGAAAAAACCCTGGCTCTGGTCAAGGCCGCCAATATTGGCATCGTCAGTTTACCCATGTGCAACCTCTATCTGCAGGATCGTCAGCCAGAGCACACCCCTCGCTATCGTGGCGTCACAATGTTGCACGAACTCCATCAGCAAGGTATCCCGGTCGCATTAGCAAGCGACAACTGCCGCGATCCCTTCTATGCCTATGGTGATCACGATGGCTTGGATGTGTTTAAGCAATCGGTTCGCATCGGCCATCTTGACCGCCCCTTTGACCATTGGCCCCAAAGCATGACCCGCCGCCCAGCTCAGCTCATGGGTTTAGAAAATATAGGATTTCTGAGTCCCGGCAGTTCCGCCGATATGATTTGCTTTCAGGCCCGCAGTCTAAATGAGCTGATTGCCAGGGCTCAAGAAAATCGAGTCGTGCTACGTCAAGGCAAGCAAATTGACACCACCCTCCCCGACTACAGCGAGTTAGATGTCTGGCTATAGTGAAGCCAAAACTAGCCTGCGATACCCAAAAGACGCTGCCAGAAAGGCATTACCTAAAAAGTAGGTTAGGTCTTGTCTGAAGCAACGGTGCTTTTTGCCAGACGGTCAAGGGAAATCTGGGCAGCCTCAGACACTTGTGGGTGACTGTCTTTAGCTAGATATTTCAAGGCCGATGTCCCTTTTTCGCTGGGCAAATTCCCCAGGGCTTCGGCTAAACGCTGCCGCACTAGCCAATCTTCAGATTGAGCAAATGCCAAGATTTCATCTAGAGCAGTCAGGTCACCAATTTCACCAAATGCGGCAATGGCCGCCTGCTGGAGGATCACCTCTGGACTGTGTAAAGCTTGAATCAAAGCATCATGGGCACGTGGGTCTTTTAAGTTACCCAAGGACACAGCGGCACTAAAGCGCACCAGCCAGTCGGTGTCTTCATAGAATGAACGGATTAGCGGCTCAAACGCTCGGGGATCTTCTAAATAACCCAGAGCCCCGGCGGCATCTGCTCGAATGCCATAGTCTGGGTCAGTTGCCAAAATTTTGACCAACAGAGTAAGACTTTCTTTAGTTTGCTTTACACCCAAGGCAAAAATTGCCATCGATCGCACCTGTTGATTATCGTCCTCTAAGACCAACTTAATTAGCTCCAACGCGTCAGGGCTGGGCACATCTCGCAAGGCAGCCAGTGACAGCTTTTTATCTTTGAGATCACCGGTTTTAAGTTTCTCAGCAAGGACGGCAAGGTCAAGCATGACATCGTTAATAGGTCTTATATAAATTATACGCCAGGGGCGTTAGCCAACGGGCTTGCGCGATCGCACAGGTACTAACTGACGATAGAAGGGGCTCCATCTCTAGAACTTTAGAGGTATTCCTCGTTTGAGAGTTTTGTCCTGAGGTAAGACCGTTCTAGAAAAGTGCGGAATACCGAATTTATTCCTTGAATACTTTCATATAGGGGAAAAGCGCCTGCGCATCTTGGATCTTCCTGCTCCCTGTAACATTAATTAAAGGACATCAATTTCAATGGCTCAACTTACGCAGAACAAACGTCAGAAGCGTCGCAACCGCCATCGCTTTACCCCAGCCCCTAATGGCAAGCCTAGACGAACTCGTTCTGGAGGCTCTCGTTAAAATTTCTGTTTTTGTTAACGTTAGCGTGGGGTCAAAGTTGTTATAGCTAATGATATGGATAGATAATTACTGACTTATATCGGTCTTTCTATCCAATTAGCTACAACCCTACCCTAAGACTATCTATGGCAAACTACGATGTTCTGCAATTTATGCAGAAGACAGCTGGAAATAACGCTCTGCAACAACAGCTTGAGCAGTTGCTCGGCTGTGGTGATGGCGATATCAGTTCCAGCGTAAATCTTGATCCCGAAGAATCTATGGCCCTTAGCGAGCGCGCACCCAAGGTGATTGAGCTAGCGGCGTCCATGGGCTATACATTTTCTATCAATGACCTAAACATGGTGATTGATGCATTTCAAAGACATCAGCACGGCGCGCTCTCGGATGAAGCCCTGGCTGATTTTCTGGGGATCACATCTGGAGAAAATGTACGTCCAGCTGTTAAAAATAATTTCAAGCGTCTCGCCAGCTACATGTCTAAAACCTACTTGGGCGTAAATCTGGCTCGGCATTGAGTAGATTATTACGGATTAACCTGGGTTTTTGAGCGCAACAGTTAAAAACTCAGGTTTCTTTGATGATTGGCTCTGATCCCAGCGTGATCCCCAGCTAAAACAAGATTTTTTGACCCAAAATCCAATCAAACAACAACAGGTGGTTTTAAGCGACAGGTTTTCTTTTTTTAGCTGTCTAGAACAGTTTTTATAAGCGCTATTAACGGCCTGGGCAGTTAGCGCTAACCTTTTCAGTGAGAGGCTTTTCATGTCTTGACGCCACGCTCTAAAACAACGTCAGAGATGGATAATATTTTGTTACGTAACACTGCCTTGAGAAACGTAACGACCCTGGATCAGAAATTCTAAGTCCGTTAGAGTATCAGTGGCCTATAAGTCGATCCTGATGTCGTAGCGGGCGATTGCTAATCTATGTAGGCGCAGGTCTAAGTTCTTGCCACTTCCAGATAAGGTGAGTCGCAGTGGCACGTTATCGCCAGTCTTTTTAAGTCTTTTCTACAGTGCAGTGTCACACAATATGGCTAATTCCCATTCTGTGACAGCATCAGTCTCCCAATCTCGGGAGCTAATGCCGTCCTCTGAGGTTCTCTCATCTGAGGTATTTTCCTCTGATGTCTATGTATGTGTCCATGGGCACTTTTATCAGCCACCTCGGGAGAATCCTTCACTAGAAGCTGTGGAGCGTCAACCTGGCGCGGCCCCCTTTCATGACTGGAATGAGCGAATTTTGCGTGAGGCGTATCGGCCCAACGCATTTGCACGCATCATGGACCAATACGGTCGTGTGCTCCAAATCGTCAATAATTACGAATTTATCAGCTTTAACATTGGCCCCACTCTAATGAGCTGGTTGGCGCGGCACGATATCGAAACCTACCGGCGTATTTTGACAGCGGATAAACTCAGCTGCGATCGCAACAATGGTCACGGCAATGCCATTGCCCAGGTTTACAATCACATCATTTTGCCCCTGGCCAACGAGCGTGACAAACTGACCCAGGTGCGCTGGGGGATCGCTGATTTTCGTAAGCGCTTTAATCGCGATCCCGAAGGGATGTGGCTGGCTGAAACAGCCATCGATCAGGCCACTCTGCGAGTGCTGATTCAAGAAGGCATTAAGTTTACGATTGTCGCTCCCTCTCAGGTACAGCGCTGTCGCCACATGGCCCTCGGTGAACATGCGGCAGGTGAGTGGCATGAGGTTGGCGGTGGCCAAATTGACCCAACTCGTCCCTATCGATGTTTTGTGCCTGGCTTACCGGCAGGGCAAAACTACATTGACATTTTTGTCTATGACGGTCCCATCTCTGGAGATATGGGATTTAGCGATATTCTGCAATCGTCCCAGTCTTTTGCAGACCGTGTTGGTCAAGCAATTCGGGGCGATCGTCAAGAGGCTCAGCTAGTGTCAGTCGCCACCGATGGGGAAACCTTTGGGCACCATCGCGGTGGAGCAGAACGCGCCCTGGCCTATGCCCTAAAACATGAATTTACTGACCGGGGATGGAACGTCATTAGCTATGCCCGCTATCTAAGTTTATTTCCGCCCACCTGGGAGTTAGAGCTAAAACCGGTTACGGCCTGGAGCTGCGCCCACGGTGTGGAACGCTTGAAGAGCGACTGTGGCTGCGGTGGCGGTGGCGAATGGCAGCAGCAGTGGCGAGAACCCCTGCGTCAGGCCCTTGACTGGCGGCGGGATGAGCTAAGTGAAATCTATGAAGTGACAGGCGAAGAGCTGTTTAAGGATGTTTGGGCTGCTCGCGATAGCTACATTGATGTTGTTTGCGATCGCACTCCCCTGGCCATTGAGCAATTTTTTAGTCGCCATCAGCACCACGAACTGCCCCAGATAGAACGCACAGATGCGCTATGTCTGTTAGAGATGCAGCGCCATGCCATGCTGATGTACACCAGCTGCGGCTGGTTTTTTGAAGAAATTTCCCGTCCTGAGGGCACCCAAATTTTACGGTACGCAGCCCGAGCCATCGAGCTAGCTGAAGAAATTTGTGGAGAATCGTTAGAAGAGGAATTTGTCGGTAAGCTAGCCCTGGCCCCCAGCAATGTGCCCCTGTTTAAGACGGGTGCTGGTGTTTATAACGCTCAGGTTAAACCCTCTCGCATTAGCATCGAGCAGGTCGTGGCCCACTACGCCATGTCTTCGCTGTTTCACACTTATCACCGTGAGCAGCGTTTGTATTGCCACACGCTCACCCACCAAGACTATCAAAAGCAGACCATGGGGGCGTTAACCCTGGCGATGGGTCAGGTTAGCATCATCTCAGAAATTACCCAGGCAAAAGGTAGCTACACCTTTGCGGTTTGTCACCTGGGCGGTCAGGAATTTTTATGTGGTCTTCGCCCCTTTAAAAATCGTCTAGCCTACACACGGGCCAAAGATGCTGTACTGAGAATTTTTGCCCAGGGCAGTATTGTGCAAACAATCGCCGCCATTCAGACCCAGTTTGGGGAGCATACTTTCAATCTGCAGCAGCTGTTTAGCGAAGAGCGACAGCACATTATGCAGCTGATCAGTCAAAACACGCTAGAGCAACTCGACCAGCTCTATACCCAAATCTACAGGGAAAACTATGGCGTGCTCATGGCCTTCCATCGTGAAAACATGGATGTGCCTCGAGAGCTACAGGTAGCCGCTGAAATCACCCTCAGTCATCGAGTCATTGATGTACTACGACGCTTAGAACAAGACCTTAGCGATATTGACGAACACATTCTGACCATCAGCACAGGCTACCTCGCGGAGTTAGAAGGGATTGCCATAGAGGCCAATCATCTACACTGCCATCTCACCCTACCGGAAGCAGCCCCCGTGTTAGAGGGATTGATTCTACAGACACTGCGTCAAACCCTGCGGATTGAACCTGATACCACCAACCCAGGCTGTACCCTGACGGTTAATCCTCTGGCCGTTCAAGGGATCCAGCGACTGATTAATCTGGGTACCAATCTTGGGTTGACTCTAAATCTAGAGCGATCCCAGGAAGTGTATTACAGCTATATTCAGCACTGCCCCTCACTCTCTAGTCTGGGTCAGGCGCTCTGCATTGTTGAATAGGTATGACAAAGAAAACATAGCGACTGCCCTAGGGCAGTCGCTATGTAAATTAGCGTCGATATAAAATACGGGCGTCAAATCCTAAATTACGCGCCTCGCGCACACGCTCAGCCGCTTCTGAGTGTCGCTCATAGCGGCCAATATTAATAAACTCCCCTTGACGCACGTAGTCGACGGTAGCGTTACCAAACGATTGCCGCACCTGCCCTAGCTGATTGGAAGACTCGATGACAGCCGCCACATAAGGAGTATCCCTCTCACCCTCGGAGTCTTCTGCACCGACAACAACCACATCGATGGTATCGGGGTTAAGTCCAAGAATATCAAGGGTTTGTGGTCCAGCAATCCCTGTAACGGGTAAGTCGTACTGCTGTTGGAACAGTTCTACAGCAGTACGGGTCATTGGCCCATACTCACCATCAATGGGGCCTGGGTCAAGACCGTTGCGATCAAGTGCTCGCTGTAAAGCAACAACCTCACTACCCGAGTCTCCAGGACTCAGAGAAGGGGTGGTCACAGAAGGAGGCACACTGCTGGGGCTTGGCAGTGGCGGGGGTTCTAACGGGGGTGGTAGGCGCTGAGCATTACTGGGTAAACCCAAAAGTAGAAAAACACCGCTTACAAAGACAGCCGTTAGTGACTTAGGCATGAACAATTTCCTGATATGACGCCAACAGATTTTAGCTCAGCGCACCTATTTCGGCTCAGCTAGTGATATTCAGGCCAGCTGGGCTGTTTCAGAACAGCTAGATGGCGTATATATTAGCGGATGTTTGACAAAGATGTATTTATTAGCGTTGCAATCGCTAACATTTAGCCTTGTCTGCTCCTGATTCTCGGGAAATTTAATCTAAACAGTATCGATGTAATACCAAGTCTCACAATTGTGTCTACAGTTCAAAAACCTCTACCCCCTGTGGTGATAGAGCTTCATCACTCAAAACTAAGAGCTGACATAAGGTGGCCCAATTCGTCCAGCAATGGCTAATCTCGCAGAACTCTTGCCTCGTAGCCTAACTCATCCGCTAAATCCACCCAGGAAGCGGCATCAGACTGATCAAAAAACCGACCAAGGCTAATATATTGACCCAGGTTGTTTCGCTCAACCGTCGCATTGGGAAAATCTTGTTGAACCGTGCTCAGCTCAGACGGGCCGGCAATGATGGCAGCTACATAACGACCGCGAGAAGAGCGACTGCTGTCGGCGGTTTGTAGCCTGGGATTATTGCCGCCGTCGGTAAATCCCATGTCGAGCAGGGTGGCCCGATCGGCAACACCGTCTACCGGCAGATCGACAGTGCGCTCATAGGTTCTGATGGCCTGCTCAGTTCGAGCACCGTACACGCCATCATCTGTCAGGTTAAATCCAAAGCTTCTCAAGACTCGCTGTAAAACCCGCACATCGTCACGACCGGAGTTACGGGTAATGCGATCGCCACTAATGGTTCCATGGATCGGATGGGATAAACCAACCGGCAGACTGGCCAGATCCACACCCAGCTGGTCCAGGGTTTCTGAATCGGCAATCCCAGTCACAGGCAGTCGACGAATGCGCTGAAACTGACGGACAGCCTGGGTGGTCGAAGACCCATAAATGCCATTTACAGACGCTGCTGAGAACAGTCCTCGATTCCCCAGCTGACGCTGCAGTGCGCTAACGGCTGGTCCTCGATCCCCTTCTCGCAGACTGGTAATGCGCTGAGCAATGAGAACAGGTTCGCTAGACTGGCTCACAGGCTGGGCCACAGCGGGCAGACCGCTCAACAACGAGACACCTATCAGCAGTTTGATACTGAGCCGAGCAGCGTAGCGACTGGTGGCCAAGAACCGCGAGTTGCCCATGTCTTGTTGTCCTAATATCATCGTATTCAATAGATACAACATTCTAGCTAAGCGAAATTACAGCCAAATTTTCTCTAATATGCTCAATACGTCTATTAAATCACCTGCCTAAGGAATAAACGCGTTTCTCCACAGCAGTAAGCATAATGACGCAGATGGGTTGACATAAGCTGGGGTAGCCAAATCATTGCTGGAGGCAACACGTTCAAATTGCCTACGGTAATCATCTTGGACAGCAAGGTTGGACAGCGAACTTAAACAAATACTGGGAAACTAATCGCTTTTAGCTACAATAAGCGGAAACAAAGCATAAAAATTTGTAACATCTTCCGGATTGACATAGTCTTAAGAGCTTTAACGCCTGCCCCTGGATGCTTAGTGTGTCTAAGTTAAACCTATAAATCTCCCAGTTTTAGCTTGGGCTATTTGCAGCATGTGGGGCTGCCCCCGCTCAATTCATCTGCGACATGTGGCTGATGTTGTCCCATGCCCCTGTTTGTCATATCTAGTCATTTCGCCCCCGTACCCGCACCGAACCGTCCCTCATCCCGTTAGAACATATGCTAAGACCTCGACTCCGCCGCGCCTCGAGACGACTGCTGTTGTACCGAGAGCAGCGCTACCCCAATATTGAGCGGCTCGGTGTTACCCACTCCTATTGGGGAGACCTGTACCATATTTTGCTAACTATTTCTTGGCCTGCGTTTATCATGCTGGTCAGCGGCTTTTATCTATTGGTTAATGGTCTATTTGCGGTTGCCTACAGTTTAGATGCGGATGCGATCGCAAACCTTCGCGAAGGCCATTTTCAAGACCTCTTCTTTTTTAGCGTCCAAACCATGGCCGCTATTGGCTACGGCGCCATGTATCCCACTAGTAACTACACCCATTCGCTAGTGGTAATCGAGTCTATCTTTGGACTGTTTTTTGTGGCAGTGACAACAGGGCTAGTGTTTGCCCGGTTTTCCCTACCCACTGCTCGCATTTTATATAGCCGTGTCGCCGTCGTTGCTCCCTTTAACGGAGTTCCCACCCTGATGTTTCGGACCGCCAATGAACGCCGTAACTATATATTGGAGGCTCAGCTATGGGTTACCCTGGTTCGCGACGAAACAACCGAAGAGGGCGAATATATCCGACGGTTTCACGATTTACCCCTAGTGCGCTCCCATACTCCAGTCTTTAGTCTTTCCTGGACAGCCATGCATCGTCTCACCAGCGAAAGTCCGTTTTATGGAGAAACCCCAGCCACCCTGCGTGAGAAACGAGCAGAGATCATTGTCACCCTAACGGGGCTAGACGAAACCCTCTCCCAAACCATCCATGCCCGTCACTCCTTTAGTGCCTACGATATCTACTGGAACCACAAGTTCGTGGACATTATCTCCACCAGTGACAGCGGTCGCTCTGTGGTCGACTACAATCACTTTCACTCAATTGAATCCGTAGAACACACCGAAGCCCATCGCCACATCCATGAGGAACTAGCCAGTTGGAGTCCCCATTAGGGCCACAAAAAATCCTCAGTCGGCTCCGCTTACAACAAAAAAGCTAGGTGCCAGTAAACTCTGACCCCTAGCTATGCTGATTTTTTACCCAAACAGTGCGTCAGCCAGTCTTACACCAACAGAGTAAACAGTTTGACCATTAACTTGGTGCGATTGATGGGCTTACTGATGTAAAACGATGCGCCAGCTAGCTTGGCACGAATACGGCCCAGTAAGCTTAACTTCTTAGCCAGCAAAATAATGGGTATTTCTTTGTACTGGGGATGGCGACGCAGGTGGGCACATAGGTCAAACCCGTTCAAACCTTCCATAGCCGTTGTCAGCAAAATTAAATCGGGCTGACATTTTGCCAAATCCGCAACGGCTGTAGCCACATCATCAACTGAGGTAATTGAGAAAACCGTATCCTCTAAAAATCCTCGCAGCTGATTGAGGCACTCTTCATCAGAGTCAATACACACCAGCTGATAAGAGGAGGATGCAGCCCCTTTGGCGATGGGTACAGGATGAAACGCCGTTGGGCTCATCACCTTTAAGGATGAATCGCTCGAAGATGACGCCTGCTGCAATAATGATCTAATCTCATTACCCGAGGTCACTGCCTGCGCCACCGATTGGCCAACCTGAGGCATCTTTGACTCAGTACCCACACCCTCCTGCTTAGAAGACAGCGCCGCAGCTTCTTGATGACACTGTTCCACCAGCGTGCGGATGTCTAACGTGCAAAATGTTGGATAGTCAACAATGTTACTAAAGCTATTGACTTCATAGCTACCGTGGCTAACCCGCAGCAATGACGTAATCGTGGTTACCGCCAACGCCCGAATAAACTGGCCAGCCTGGTCAAATGTGATGTTTTCTTGCTCTACCAGCCAGCGAACGGCCCGATAGTCAGCCGTCAAATCATTGCCCTGGTGAGTATACTGCCGATGATAAAGCTGTAGCTGTGCCAGCACCAAATCAGATAGTGCTTCCGGGAACAGCTGACGTCCCTCTTGTCTGAGTGTGTCAAAGCCATTTTGGGAACTTGTTGCAAACAAGAGCTTACCCCGCTGTAGCCACAGCGACCACCGGACATCATTGGAAACCACTAAAAGTTCGCCACTAACCTGACGCCCTACAAGCTGTGCCAGCAACGTGAGCGGATGTAATGTTTTTTGAGTAATAGTGCCTGCTAAAACCATGGGAGAAGTTCCGGTGAAAGAACAGTATTTGGAATGGTAAAAAATCAGAAAGAGCAGGGGTGGATCAAATATTAAAAGAAACCAGTTTGATAGATAAATGAAATATCAAAACCAACTTCTCTTTTAGAGGTGGCCACCTAAGCAAATCGAGCTAAACCAATTGCTTTGCACTCTCTTGATATAAATAAAGATGAAACGTAATTAACACTGAGTAGATACACATACATCACAACAAGATTCAAGCTGCTCAGGAAATACAAACCGAATTTTCCCAGAAATTCTTTCGAAGTGAACTTAATATCAATCGAAGAATACAGACTTGAACAATTTGTTCACCCGACTATGTTGACTAATTTCAATCAACTGTTTTAGAAATGCAAGTATTTCTGTAGAGGCTGGTTAAAAGTTTATATGTTTGGCCTTGTCAGTTTATATAAATAGAAATATAAAAACTTGGTATTTTAACTGTTGCACCTTCCGGATAAGTACGTAACTTGCAGTCCCGGCTAGGCCGTATCCGACTCTAATGTAAACCGCTGACTATTCAGAGTGCTTAACCCTTTACACAGTTCCCAATCTCTAGAAAAATCTTACGTATAAATTTCCAGATATCGAAAGTGTGGCTTATTTATCACACTTCCATACCCACAAACTTTGTCTTTTCAAACTAGATTTATCAGCACTTTTGCTGATAAATCCAAACTTTTCTAAGCACTATCAATGAGAGTGTCAGACAATGTCCAATCTGTTTTTAGAGACTTTCCTTCAAAGTTAGAGCGTTGCACCCCAACATCAGTATTCACTAAAGCCAGTTTGGGGGGTATACACTTACCCCCCATAAGCTCCTTTATGGGCGGGCAATCAATAGGCAATTACGCCCTTAGTATTCTCCATCAGGTGCTGGTGGGTGCTCATTTCTGATTCGTTGGGCTGACGTTGGATATAGGTTCCATCTGGCTGCATCTCCCAGGCTTGGCGGTTATCCGCCAGACAAATATCTAAGATGTTGGCTACCTCACGACGTAGATGGGGCGCAAGGATGGGCGTAACCGCTTCAACTCGACGGTCTAAATTACGGGGCATCCAGTCAGCACTGCCAATATAAAATTGCTCATTGCCACCATTATGAAAGTAAAAGATACGGGAGTGCTCTAGAAAACGGCCAATAATGCTGATGACTCGAATGTTGTCGCTGACTCCCTCAATGCCAGGAGTCAAACAGCAGATACCGCGCACAATTAAATCGATGCTTACCCCAGCTTGAGAGGCTTTGTAGAGAGCCTGGATAATACCAGGGTCCACTAGGGAGTTCATCTTGGCGATAATCCGACCGGTAGCACCGTGGTCTGCCTCCTGATTGATTAACGCCAGCATCCGCTCTCGCAGGGTAATGGGAGCAATCAGGAGCTGACGATACGCTCGCTGTCGTGAGTATCCTGTTAGGTAGTTAAATAGATCGGTTAGATCGGCTCCCAGTTCATCGCTGCAGCTAAGCAGTCCCAAATCGGTGTAGATGCGGGCAGTCTTGGGGTTATAGTTGCCAGTACCAATGTGCACATAGCGGCGGATGCCATCATGTTCTTTACGGACAACTAAAGCAACTTTGGTATGGGTTTTTAAGCCAAGCAAGCCATATACGACATGAACTCCAGCCTTTTCAAGGGGTCGTGCCCAGTTGATGTTGTTTTCTTCGTCAAAGCGAGCTTTAATTTCCACCAATGCAACAACCTGCTTCCCATTTTCAGCCGCTGAAATCAGTGCATTAATAATGGGAGAGTCTCCAGATGTGCGATAGAGGGTCATTTTGATGGTGAGCACATCAGGGTCAGCAGCAGCTTGGGTAATAAACTGTTGTACGGTTGCGGCAAATGAAACGTAGGGATGATGCACCAAGCGATCGCGACGACGAATAATTGAAAAAACATCATCCCCTTCACCATCGCTGTCGTCTCGATTAATGCGATGCCACGGGGGAGGAATCATGGCAACCCAATCGGGATCTTTAAGCTCTGGTAGAGGTAGCCCAATTAGCTTCATCAAATCTCCTAGACCCGTTAACCCAGTGACATCATAAATATCATCCTCTGTGAGATCCATCTCGGTCAGCAGGGTTGCTCGCACCTCTGGAGAGGTGTCTGCCTGTAGCTCCATGCGTACTAAAGACCCCCCCAGACGGCGTTTGCGTAGCTCTTGTTCTAACGCCAGCATAAGGTCATCGGCGTCATCTTCTTCAACAAAAAGATCGGCATTACGGGTAATGCGAAAGGTGTAATACTCTTCGATCACCATGCCGGGAAAAAGAAAGGCGAGATTTTTGCCAATCACCTGCTCTAAAGGAACTGCGGCCCAAAGAGTGCCATCGGTCTGCAGTGATTTGGGAAGTTGAATAAAGCGAGGCAGGACTTTAGGTACTTTAATCCGGGCAAAGTGCGTTTCTTCAGAATCTGACTCACGGACAACAACCGCTAAATTTAGACTGAGATTGGAGATATAGGGAAAAGGGTGACCCGGATCGACAGCCAGAGGTGTCAGGACCGGAAAGATTTGATCTTCAAAATAGGACTGTAGATAGGTGACTTGCTTATTGGTGAGAGCGTCATAGTCGAGCAGATAGATACCATGCTCATGCAGCTGCGATCGCAGCTGTAAAAAGCAATCTTGTTGCTGAGCAAACGCGGGTCTCAGCTTGGCGCTAATCGCCTGCAAATGTTCAACAGGGGTACGACCATCTGGAGTGCGGCGGTTAACCTCAGCTTCAATTTGTTTTTTGATCCCCGCCACACGCACCATAAAGAACTCATCTAGATTGGTGCTAAAAATGGCCAAAAACTTTAGCCGTTCTAGCATGGGTGTACGCAGATCAATCGCTTCATGCAGCACTCGCTCTTTGAATGACAGCCAGCTAAGTTCTCGACTGAGGTAATACTTGGACGAACGCAGCTCGGCCTCAGAGGGTAATTTTTTAATAGGCGCAGCCTTTGAGGCCGAGCTAGAGGTCTTTTTCTCAGCGCTTTTGTCCGGCATTTTTGTAGCTATCCCTAATCTGTGTCCGATTTGCTGTCCGAATATCAAAAAACGTCGCGTTCACGACCCACCCACCATTCACCCAGTTTCATCAAATCGGTATGAATGTCGGCCACCTGCTGGGCATAGTCATCTGCCGCTAGCTCATGGCGACGTTCCTGTAGCTTTTTGAGCCGCAGCTGAATTAACAGCCAAGGTTTGCTGATCCCATCAGTAGCTTCAATGTATTTTGCGAGCTCATTGCTGTTCATGGGTCTATCTCTGGTGAACGGTAGGGGAAAACACTTACAGATGGGTGTTAATTTTCAGGTAAGCCATCGTATTTTTTAAACTAACTTTACCTTACTTAAAAACAAAAATTGTGAGGATGTAGCACACCCTCACTAACGGCTAAACCCGTAGAAAGGAACAAACAGCCTCCTTCTACGGGTTTTCACTTAAGGTAAAACTTGGGAAAGTAAACTTGAGAACGATCCCAAATAGCGTCGGTTGCTACAACAGCCAGCTACTGTTTTAGATTATTCACCCACTCCCGCAGGTTATCAGCTGCAACATCGCGACCCCCTAGGCCAAATGAGATCGCAATCGCCACCGCAATTGCCCCCAGCAGCAGACCAAAGGCCAAGTTGACAATACTCGTTGCCACACCCATCTGCTGTAAGGCCATGGCGCCCACAAAAGCAATAATCGCAACCCGAGCCGCCTGAGCCAGGGTATTAGAGGACGACATGCCCATGCCGTTGATCAGACGGAACGCCAGATTGGCGGCATAGAGACCAATGGCAAAAACAACGACGCCGCTAAGCACCCGTACTGAAACAGCCATAATAGCCCTGACAATGTCAGTCAGCACTGGGAAATCAAGAATCTCAGTCGCCGTGATCGCACCAAACAGCACAACACCGACTAAAACAATCACTCCAACAATCTCGGAGGGTGTCTTCTGGGGAGCCTCTACCGCTGGGAGGGGCTCGCCTTCAGCCAACGATACTTCTGGCTCACGATCAGATAGCTCAGGTAGCCCCAAAATGTTGGTGATGTTGTCAAATCCTAAACTCGATAGCAGACTGACGACTAAATCGGAGACAAACTGACCAATAAAGTAGAAAACAACCAGGACAACACCCGCCGCCAATACCTGAGGAATGATAAAGAGCACGCGCTCTAGCATATCCACAGCAGGATCTGAGATGGCGCTGATATTTAGCTCGTTTAGCGCTGCGATCGCAGCCGGAATCAAAATCAGGGTATAGACCAGTACGCCTGCCAGACTAGAGACGGAAATACCATCGTCGGGACGAGGGGAAAAACCAAAGCGTGCCCCAAAGTTATCGGCACCTGTGGCCATCAGCAAGTTCGTCACAATGCCCCTGACAATATTGGCCACAAGCCAGCCAATACCAAAGACAATCGCCGCCGTTATCACTTGAGGGATGGCGGATAAAAACTCGTTGAGTAACTCTTCAACAGGCCCCAGTAAGCCAGGTAGCTGCAAAGCACTCAAAACAAGGGGAAGCGACAGCAGAAATATAAACCAGTAAATGACGTTGCCAAGGGTGGCATTAACCTGAAACGCATTCCCTTCAGCATCTACACCGGTTTGCTCAGCCAGACGCTCGTCTAGATTAAAGCGCCCCAGACCGTTGATCACAGCCGCTTTTGCCAGCCTAGCAATCACCCAGGTAACAAACAGGATGACGGCAGCCCCTGCAACCCGAGGCACATATTCAAAGACGGTTTGCAACAGACCGCTAATGGGTTCTGAAACAGCGGCTAACTGAAGCGCGTTTAGAACGGCGATGATAAAGAAGAGCATCACCACCCAGAACACGACGCTGCCTATCGTATTTTCGATGGGCACATCGTCACCGATACCGGCCTTGGTTGCCAGCTGGTTGTCTAGATTTGTTTTTTTAAGTACAACCTTAGTGACTGCTCTAGCTGCCGTGGCAACCAGCAGACCAACAAATAGTAGAAGCAATGCGGCAACCAGTTTAGGGACAAAGTCCCCCAGCTGACCAAAGATGCTGTTTGTAAATTCCGTAATCGGATTTGTCTGCGCAAGATTGAACACCGGGTCCAAGCCTAGCAAATCAAACCCAACCACCCCGTGGAGTTGAGTCATCGTTATCCCTATGCCTACTGAACATCTACATGTGCCGAGCACGACACTAGACATAAACACAAACTATCTATGTTTGCACTTAGGTTAGCGCCTAATATCAATTTTTTTTCCCAGAGGTCTCATTAATAGCAGACTTTGTAATAAATACCCTGTATTTATGGGTACAACCGCCGAGTAACAACCGTTTTAGGGGGTTGTCAAGCATAAATTAGCGTATTTTTAGCGTATTTTGATACGGTGCTAACTCGGACACCCCTAGAACACTCTTAGACTAAGCCTAAGCATCAGTTTCCGAAGCCGTATCATCACCAGCCGACTCATTGTCCGTAATTTCCACGACAGCCGATGTTTCGGGTTCTACATCAACTGTCGGAGCGTCTTCGGCAGCTTCACTGACTACAGACTCACTCTCCTCGGCCCCACTCTCCTCGGCCTCAGCCTCCATATCCTCAGCCTCAATGATCAACTCCGGTACAACGGCGACAGCTGCGATCGCATCATCATCATCCAAACGCTGTAGCTGCACGCCCGTGGCCATCCGCGACTGCACTGAAATTGCATCCACCGTTTGGCGGATAATAATGCCACGCTGGGTAACCAACATCAGCTCATCTCGTGGATGCACAACTCGCAGCGCCACCAGCTCATCGTTTTCCTTACGGAACTTTATCCCTACTAGACCCATGCCTGCACGATTTTGCAGTCGGAAATTATCTACGGGCACCCGTTTACCAAGGCCACCAGCAGCAATTATCAATGCCCAAGGTCCACAATCTTCCTCGTCAACCACAGCATCGACATCATCGACATCGTCTGTCGAGCTAGACGCCGCCACCTTATCGGTAACCGCCGCTGGCAAAATGTCCATACTGATCAGCTGATCGCCATCTCGCAGCGACATGGACTTCACCCCACGGGTGGGGCGTCCCAGCGGTCTCAGCTGGTCATTATCGGCCCTAAAGTGAATAGTCATCCCATGTTGAGACCCAATGATGATGCTGTCTTCAGCACGCGCTAGCCGCACCCACCGCAGCTGATCGCCTTCTGCTAGTGAAATTGCAATCAGACCATTTGCACGAATGTTACTAAAGGCTGACAGGGCTGTTTTTTTGATAAAGCCACCCTGGGTCAGCATGACTAGATAGACATCTTCGGTAAATTCCTGGACCCCCAATACCGACGTTACTTTTTCCTCGCGGGGAATTGGCAGCATTTGCACAATGGGGTTCCCGCGGGCGACCCGAGACCCTTCTGGAATCTGATAAGCTCGCAGCGTATAGGCCACACCGCGGTCGGTAAAGAACAGGACATGGTTGTGGGTACAGCAGGTGATGAAATGCTCAATGGCATCGTCATCCTTCATACGTGTACCTGACTTACCACGGGTGGCACGATTTTGTGCCTCAAAGGCTGACACAGGCATACGCTTGATGTAGCCCTGCTCGGTCACCAAGATAACAACCTGCTCATTGGCAATTAGGGAAATATCGGTAAGCTCGTCTTCAGCCGCCTCGATGATGGTACGACGCTCATCGGCATGGTTACTGCGCAGCTGCTGTAGCTCTTCTTGAATAATTGCCAGAATGCGTTCGCGACGGGCCAAAATATCGCGCAAATCGGCAATTTTTTCCTGCAGAGCTTCATGTTCTTGCTGAATCTTGTCGGCTTCCAATGCCGTTAGGCGCCGCAGCTGCATCTGTAAAATTGCGTCAGCCTGAGCCGATGAAAGTTCATAAGAGCTCATCAGCTCCTCCTTTGCCGTACCCACATCCGCCGCATGACGAATCAGGGCAATCACGGCGTCGAGATTAGCCAGGGCAATGAGGTATCCCTGTAAAATATGATCTCTCTCTTCAGCCTTACGCAGCTCATAACGAGTGCGGCGGGTGATAGTCTCGACCCGGAAGCTTAAGAAGACCTCTAAAAAGTTACGCAGGGTCAACAACTGGGGCTCACCGTTGACTAGCGCCAGCATGTTTACGCCAAAGTTGTTCTGCAGCGGCGTCTGTTTGTAGAGATTGTTGAGCACCACCTTTGGATAGGCGTCTCGCTTGAGTTCAATCACCACGCGCATACCGTCGCGATCGCTCTCATCACGAATGTCGGAGATACCATCCAGCCGACGATCGTTAACCATTTCCGCAATCTTCTCGATCAGACCCGCTTTGTTAGTCTGATAGGGTAGCTCGGTGATAATGATGGCTTCACGATCGGGCCGCCCCGTATATTCAAGGGTTTCACTCGCGGCGACACCCCGCATGGTCACCGAACCGCGCCCGGTTAAATAAGCATCTCGAATACCGCTGCTGCCAACAATCAGAGCACCCGTGGGAAAATCTGGCCCATGAATGTAATTTTGCATCAGCTCCTGACTGGTAATCTCAGGATTTTGAATCAGCGCAATCACACCGTCCACCAACTCCCCCAGGTTATGGGGAGGAATGTTGGTAGCCATACCCACAGCGATTCCAGATGCCCCATTGAGTAACAACTGAGGCAGCCGGGAAGGCATAACCGTAGGTTCCTGCTGAGAACCATCAAAGTTGTCGGCAAAATCAACGGTCTCCGACTCGATATCTTGCAGCAAAGAGGCACTGGTCAGGGCATGTAGCCTCGACTCGGTGTATCGCATTGCCGCTGGTGGGTCGTTGTCGATGGAGCCAAAATTACCGTGACCGTCAATCAGCGGAGCCCGCATGGAAAAATTCTGGGCCATACGCACCAGGGCGTCATATACCGCTGTGTCGCCATGGGGATGATATTTACCCAGCACTTCACCGACAACACGGGCACACTTTCTAAACGGTCTGTCTGCAGTTAGTCCCAGCTCGTGCATGGCGTAGAGAATGCGACGATGAACTGGTTTGAGACCATCCCTAGCATCCGGCAGGGCCCGCCCAACAATCACGCTCATCGCGTACTCTAGATAGGAGCGGGACATCTCGTTGCGCAGATCGGTGGATACAATCCGCTCTTGGGGATTACTCATACAGAAAGGAGACTCCAAACAGCTCAGAAAACTAACGCTTAACTTAATAGACTCTTAGCGAGCTTTTGTGAGTATCTCAACAAAAAATATTAAGCGCGGTTTTTCTGAAAAATTTACACTAATAACGCTCTTTATTTTAGCACAATCCTGTTATTCTTGATTGGCACTGTAACCCTATTAAATTAAGGGGTTTGAGCAAAGTTCTTGAGCACCCTCCAGCGACATGAATGTTCCCTTGAGTTTTTTTGAGAGAGGGGGACCCAAAAAGAGCGCTATGGAACGGCATTTAAATACTCTGGAGAGATAAATGATGGTAGCCTCTACTGCTCCTTCTCAGCCCCTCTTTCGCATAATTTATTCGGAACGTTTTTTAGACCACGATACGGGATTAGGTCATCCTGAAAATTCAGGCCGGCTGACAGCCGTTGTCACAGCATTACAAGCCCATCCGGTGGCCAAGTATTTGGAGTGGGTAGAACCGTGCGATCGCAACCCCTTATCGTTGATCAACAATGTGCACGACCCAGGGTATGTCTTGATCCTGCAGCGCATTGCCGAACGCGGTGGCGGACATCTAGATGGCGATACTCCCGTCTCAGCCGCCAGCTATACCACTGCCCTGCTGGCCGTCTCAGCCTGGTTAGATGGAGTCGACCATGTGCTCAGCCACACTGAGACCTCTAGTTTTATTCTGGCACGCCCCCCCGGTCATCATGCCGAATATGCTCAAGGCATGGGGTTTTGCTTACTCAGCAATGCCGCCATCGCCGCCCACTATGCACTGCAGCAGCCTGACATCAATCGTGTCGCCATTCTCGACTGGGATGTTCATCATGGTAACGGGACTCAGCAACTGGTCAGCAATCATGCTCAAATGGCCTACTGCTCAATCCACCAAATGCCGGCCTACCCAGGCACCGGGCAAGCCAGCGAAACCGGCATCCATGGCAACGTATGCAATATTCCTATGGCCCCTGGCAGTAGGTTCGAAGACTATCAAACTCAGTTCGAACAGCAGGTGGTCCCTTTTCTTAACCAGTTTCAACCCGATTTATTACTGGTCAGCGCTGGCTATGATGCCAATGCCGCTGACCCACTAGCTGGGGTTAATCTCTACCCCGCTGACTATGGCTGGTTTACCAAAGCCTGTCACAACATAGCCCCCCGAGTCCTATTTGGACTGGAGGGGGGCTACGATTATCAATCACTGAGTCAGTCAGTTATTGCCACTATTGAAGCATCGCTGCAGGCAACGGGCAAACGGCAAGCCTAGAGTCTCCTGTCTAGCTATTGCAGGCCAGACCCGCAGCGGACAAGAGACCCCGAGGGGGGGTATGCCTTAAACCTGAACCGCTTCAGCGGCTTCTATGTGGCCAATCACAATGCTTACCTGTTCAGGGTCTGCCCACAGCACCAACCGAGGAATGTAGGAGCTGCTCAAATGCTCATGCTGAGGTAGCACCCGCAGCGAGAACCCCTGCAAACCACTCTGACCATAGGTAACATTGAGGCTATACAAGCTACTGCCGTCAGCATCTTGGCCGCGATACACCATGGATGTTGCCTGCCCACCGCGCAGTTCACCATCAATATCAATACCGCCCTGGTAAAACTCCACCGACACATCCGTCGCCTGCAAGTGACCGAGATACACCTGCGCTGTCACCTGTAGGGGCTCCTTTACCTGTAGGTCCACATCGTGGGACAGAGAAATCTCAGAGATGGAGATTTGCCCCCAGTACTGATTTAAATCTGACTGCCAGCGAGCCAGCGTCTTAGCCGGAGCATAGCTATCTACCATCAGCTCACGGCCACGGTTTGAGGCCGCAAAGTATCCCTGAGTTGCATAGTCCTGAAGCATCCGGGCCGTATTAAAGGCCGGGGTATTCAGACGAATCGCCGCCTTCATCTTGGCAACCCAGCCACGGGGAATACCATGGCCATCCCGCTCATAGAAGAGAGGAACAACGGCGGTTTCCAACAGTTCGTACAGGTCGTTTGCTTCTACTTCGTCCTGATAGTCCTGGTCTTCATAGTCTTCGCCAGAGCCGATGGGCCAGCCAGTGCTGACGTAGTCTGACTCATCCCACCAGCCATCTAGCACACTGAGGTTGGGCAGACCGTTCATAGCTGCCTTCATACCGCTGGTGCCAGAGGCTTCACGGGGGCGACGGGGGTTGTTTAGCCACACATCGCAGCCCGACACCATCCAACGCGCCACGTGAATGTCATAGTTGGGGACAAACACAATGGAGCGGTCTAGCCCCTCGTCGCGGGTGAAGTGAATGATGTTGCGGATCAGCTCTTTACCTGGAATATCTTTGGGGTGAGCTTTACCAGCAATCACAAACTGTACCCGGCGTCCTAGAGAGTTTTCAACAATCTTACGCAGACGCTCAATATCTCTTAAGAACAGCGTGGCTCGCTTATAAGTGGCAAATCGGCGAGCAAAACCGATAGTCAAGATACCTGGGTCTAGAACTTCTTGAGCCCGCTCCATTTCTAGATGGGAGCCGCCTCGCTCTTTAACCGCTTTTTGTAAGCGATCGCGCACAGACACCACCAGGTGAGAACGACATTGTTCATGATTACGCCAGATCTCTTCATCCGGAATGGCGCTGACTTTATCCCACAGGGGATCGTCTACACCAGCGCTATCCCAAACGGGGCTTAGGTAGCGGTCGTAGAGTTCCTGGGTGGACTTAGCCACACAGCTACGGGCATGAACACCGTTGGTGATGGCCGTAATAGGCACTTCATCAACGGGTAGGTCGGGCCATAGTCCCCCAAACATTCCCCGAGAGACGGCACCGTGAAGCTTACTCACCCCGTTAACAAAGGACGCCATTTTAATCGCCAAAACCGCCATGCTAAAGGAGGAATCTAACGCCCCCTCGGACTCTCGGCCATAGGATAGAAAATGCTCATGGGAGAGACCAAAGTGAGCGGCATAGTGGCCCAGATAGTGAAAGACTTTGTCGGGAGGGAACAGGTCGATGCCCGCAGGTACGGGGGTATGGGTAGTAAACAGCTGGGTGGCTTGGGCCATCTGCTGAGCTTCACTAAACCCGAGGCCCTTATCAGCCATCAGCATGCGGATGCGCTCTAGGGCCAAAAATGCTGAGTGCCCTTCGTTGAGGTGATAGGCCGAGGGCTCTAGATCAAGCGCTTTTAGCATCCGCACACCGCCAATACCCAGCATCATTTCCTGCTGGATACGCATATCGATGTCGCCACCATACAAGCGATCGCAAATATCCTGATCGTGGGGTGCATTGGGCTCAATGTTGGTATCTAGAAGATACAGCGGTACACGACCGACCGTGACACGCCAGATCCGGGCATAGACCTTACGCCCCGGATAATCGACAGCAATACGCAGCTCATTTCCCTGGCTGTCGCGCTCTAGGGCAAGCGGCATGTTGTAAAAATCATTGATGGGGTAGCGTTCTTGCTGCCAGCCATCGGCATTTAAGTACTGCGCAAAGTAGCCTTCCTGGTACAGCAGACCTACGCCAACTAGGGGCAACCCCAGATCGCTAGCCGTTTTTAGATGGTCACCCGCCAGTACCCCTAATCCCCCTGAATAAATTGGCAGACAGGTGGTTAAACCAAACTCCATAGAGAAGTAGGCATAGCACTCGTTGTCAGTGGGGTTAGACCGATTAGCGTCGTACCATGACTGGTCGTTTAAGTAGTGTTCCAGTCGCTCTACAGCGTGGTTCATTTGAGCAATAAACCCGCCATCTTCTGAGACGGTCTGCAGCCGCCCTTGACTAATCGTGCTCAACATTAGGACAGGATTATACCGACTAGACACCCACAGATCGGGGTCCAATCGCTTAAATAGGTCAATTGTCCCCACATCCCAATCCCAATGTAGATTTTCGGCAAGCTGACGCAGAGGAGCTAGCGAAACGGGCAGTGTGGGCGTAACGTTAAAGGTACGAATTGGGCGCATAGGTTTTTGACGCGAGTGCTTCAAGTCCACAAACATTGTGACCTTGAAAATTCTTTATCGGCGCAACCCTTAATACTGATTTTGCTCCCAGGGCTTGTATATCTACTAACAAACCAGCCGAGATCAAGGCATCCCCCCAAAACTAAAATCTTTCTTCAATTAAAAAAATCTGCTTGTTTTTATCGATTTTTTCGTTGCGTTCAATTGCCTTTTGTTGAATTTTGTTTTTAGCCGCAACGTAGCTTAATGAAGCGAGGTCGTGATCAATACAGCGATTCATGCCGCAGTCGTGGCACCCATTCAATTTTGTTGCTTACGGTCTAAGCAAGGGATGGGTCATACCCCCCATTAACCTCCATTATTGACTAGGCTCACACCATAGTGGCCAGTCGTTTCCGAGTAATCGACATTGGTGACAGCAGCATTAAAATCATGCATGGGACAGCCACCACTCCAGATTAGCAACAACGGTTTCTTGTGGGTACGGTGGAAAGAAATATTTTATTTGAGATGACAGATTCTTATCACAGACTTAAAGGCGCTTCAAACTTAAATAGAACAGACACTTAATCCACTACCAACAATCCCTAACAACTTGATGTTTGCAGAGCATACGCTATAGAGAAACCCGTTCTCCTTTAATACGACAGCCGACTCCACCGCGATCTTGGAGACTCTTTTGGGCTATCGGTTGGGGACTAAAAAACACTTTTTTAACCACCTGCCATTCTGTTGTCATCAGTGTTGCAAACGTCTCTTCATGATCTTTTGGCCCCCCATTAGTAATGTAGTAGCTACCGCCATCGCTTCCCTCTACAAATTCGCCGTTAAAAAAGTTGTACAGCACGTCACTTTCTAGTTTTTTGCGTTTGACGCTTAAACCCGCAGAGTCTAAATCATTGACGGCATCTTGTTCTAGACTACACTGCAGCTGCAGCTTAGCCGCCATTTTCTCAGTAGTTAGACAGGGGGCTAGCTGCGCCATTTCAACAGCATCTTTAAGGGCCTCGCGACTGTCGTTGACCACAACAATACCGTTACCCAGAAACAACATGCCCATGTCTAGATGAAACTGTCCGGGCTGTTCTACACACACTACTTGCTCAATGGTGTCTAAGCCAAAGTCCTCACAGATCAGCCTTCTAACGGCTTTTTCTGATAGCTGATAGATGTGAGCTGTTGTTGCGATCGCATCTCTACCCACCAAAACGATAGATCTGCCAGAGGCATCTTCTCCGGCGATCATATTTCCACCTTCTATATAGGTTCGAATATGGCTAACACGTCGTTTTTTTGTCTGTTCCGCATACTCACGTTCAGAACCCATTTCTAGCGCATTGACCCGCACCCCCAAAAGAATCCAGAGCCGGTCTTCACGCAGTGCTTCATCAAAATTTTCTGGATCTATTTTGCCCTGCCATCGGTGACGCCGCCCCTTGATCATGGCCCATTCTAAAAGGCTGTCATCCAGATGCCGCAGCACGGCCACGTTGCCATTTTCCAGATATTCCACACTGTCTTCAGCCCATTTTGAAACAGGTTTTTGACTTTCTGCAATGGCATATCGCAGTGCTTTGTAGGCTTCGCTTGTCAGTTCCTGCTCTACACCATCCCGACAGCTTGGGTCTGTTAAAATCTCTAGCCGCAGCCCCAGAGCAGTCGCTATGCTAGCAAAAAATCGCAAGTATCCTAGCCCAGTCTCACCCGACTGGGGCGTTTGTACATAGTTTATGTGCAAAACATTGGTTCGACCGCCAGGGGTTTTTTTTTGGGGCAGCGACCCACAGGTATCTACCTTAGGCAGCATCGATCGTATGGTGTCTCTGATTTGCTCTATCGTCTCTGGGCGGGTAGCATCGCTGCCTTTAAGGGCTTGCAGCAGCTTGTGATGGAGCGAGTCTAGTGTGTCGATTGGACTGTCCTCTACTGGTTTACCCACAAATATCTTAGGCGTTGACATCGTCATTTGCCCCCCCACAGCAGACGATGATTTTATCGTGACGCTGACTTGTAACAATTCCTCAAAATAAGTCACTCCTAATCTTAATAAGATGGACTAACCGTTGATAAATTTGCATATCGATCAAAACAACAGCTTTTCAAAATCAGTTTAATCTAGACAGCTTAAAATTAGGAGACAGTAAATGGTCAGTACGGTTAAGACCCCTGTTATCAATTCTGTAGTGCGCTTAGATACCCAAACCTTAAGAGAAATAGGCCCAATCCAGCGCTGGCCCAATGACTCTTCAGAGGCCATTGACATTGTTATTCGCGCTATCTATAAACAGGTTTTAGGTAACGCCCACATTATGGAAAGTGAGCGTCTCACGACTCTCGAATCACAGCTAAAACAGGGCAACATCAGCGTACGTGAATTTGTTCGTCAGGTTGCCAAGTCTGAACTTTATCGATCTCGGTTTGTAGAAAACTGCTACCGCTATCGTGCCATTGAGCTGAACTTTAAGCACCTGTTAGGGCGGGCGCCTCAAAATTTTGAGGAGATGAAGGCCCACAGCCACATCTTAGACACAAAGGGCTACGCAGCCGACATTGATAGCTATGTTGATAGCGATGAATATCAAAATGCCTTTGGGGAAGATGTCGTACCTTACTATCGAGGCTACGGTACAGTCGCTGGCCAAACCATGTTGGAATTTGCCAATATGCTTAAGCTCCGCACCAGCATTTCTGGTAGCGACAAGGACTCTGTCAACGCCCCTCGCCTAACTACAGCCATTATCCAAAGCGCATCTGCAAAAACCAGCAGACCTCGCGAGGCCCAAGACATCCTGGCATATGTTTTGAGACCAAAACCCGCAGCACCCATTGCTCAAACCTTCTCTCCTCAACAGCAACCAGACAGTCAGGATGAGCTGATTGCTAAACTACGTCAACAAATCGCTGACTTGCAGTCGTTAGCAAACATCGGCAATTCTATTGTGCGTAAAGGTCAGCGACCATCAGCGACACCAATAGACAACGCGTTCCAGTATCAAACAGCCGACAAAGCAGCTATCATTAAACGACTTCGAGGAGAATTAATGGAAGCACGAACCCTGGCCACCATTGGCGAGTCTAGACTTAATAAGTGGCGTCGCTAAATATAAAAACAGAGGGCCTTCTAAATAAGAGGCCCTCTAACACAGCTAACGATATCCGTTAGCCCCAAAAACTATCGTGTATCCAATCCCTTAAGATAAGGAGTTGATTACATAGTCGATTAGCGCGTTGTACTCAGTTAAAGCCTGAGCAGACATGTCGCGAGGGGCACAACCACGGTTACGAGCAAAGCTTAGAGCTGCCACATAAGGTGCGGTGGGCAGGTTTAGAGCACGATACACTTCACGCTGGCCAGCAATACCCCACTCGTCCAAAGGACCAGTACCACCCACTACCAAGCTGTAGCTGATGAGACGCATGTAGTGCTTCACGTCACGCATGCACTTGGCCCTGAATGTGTCGGTGGAATTAGCTTCACCAGAGTTGTTTAAGTAGGGATACTTAGCGATGCAGGCATCGTACGCTTCTTTGGCGACGTTATCCAAGTTGCCTGCTAGCTTCTCAGCTGCTTCCAAACGTGCAGAGGCGCGCTGTAGGCTACCTTGTACTGACTCTAGGTCAGAAGTAGAT
>JBHJIV010000016.1:0-16240 GCA_050043105.1 Leptolyngbyaceae cyanobacterium
ACTGGCAATGGCGGTTTCAATCTGCTGCGGACAAATAAAGTGAATGTGGGAGTCAATTCCCCCAGCAGTAACGATCATCCCTTCACCCGCGACGGCCTCAGTCGCTGGGCCAATAATGATATCGACATTGTCTTGAATGTAGGGATTGCCAGCTTTGCCAATTTTGGCAATACGACCGTCTTTGATGCCAATATCGGCTTTAACAATGCCCCACCAGTCCAAAATTAGCGCGTTGGTAATAACCATATCCACTGCGCCATCTGCCCGACTGATGGGAGACTGTCCCATGCCATCGCGAATGACCTTACCGCCACCAAACTTGACCTCATCACCGTAGGTGGTAAAGTCTCGCTCTACCTCAATCACCAGTGCAGTATCTGCCAATCGGACCCGGTCACCCACGGTGGGGCCATAGGTCTCAGCATAGGCGCGGCGATCCATGCGGTAGCTCATCGGAGTCTCCTGGGCGTAGAGGGTAAAAAATAAAGCCAATGGATAGCTTACGCCAGCTCAGGAGTTCCGACGAGTATATGACGAACATTTTTTAATTTTCTGGCATTGCTGGGCTATGAAATGGCAAACTCATCTGCTAGTCAGCAATGGCGATTTTTAGCCAGAACACTCGTCTCGGCTGGGCAGCATTAACACCTGCCCATCGCTGTCCTTCCATTGGAGCCAGCCTTCTTGTTCACTGGCTCCAGCTAAGGGCTCACAGCCATTGGCTGGTCGGGTCACCCGGACTCGAATCCAGTCATCTTGAATTTCTAAGGGTTCAATAAGGCTACTAGGGCTGACTAGACTCAGTACGTTGCGGCCCCGTTCTGGTTGCGATCGCAACACTTGAGTATCATTCTGACTGCGCAGATCCAAAACATCCGCTTCAACTAGCCGCTCTTCCCAGGCATAAAATGACCGTTCTAACCCACGATCATCGCGTTGTTCACGATGAATCCAGGCACTGCCACCATCGGTGTACTGCATCTGTAACCAGCCATCTTCACGGGCTTCCAATACAGGAAACGCTAGCAGCAACGGATCGACACTCACCATCGTAAAACTAGCGTCACGCCCAATAGCAAACGCTTGTTGACCGTTAGGAATCAGCCATCCCTGCCAAATCCATCCCCAGTGGTCACCACCGGGCTCGCTGTAGAGGGGCAGTTCAACATCAGATAACCAGCTTGCCTGGATGCCAGTCCGACGGCGTGGAGACAAGTAGCCTACACCGAGAGGCATAGTCGTATCGGCCAGATTTACAATACCTTCTAAATTTGGGTTAATCGCAGCTGGCAGCGTCCCTGCAGTATCGTCAGACGGTTGCCCCCATGCTGGCACATTACCCAATAGCAAAGCCCCTTGCAGGCAAGCGATCGCAGCAAAATGGTGTAGTCGTAACATAGTTAATGTCAATTAATCTCAGAACACGTGTACGTAGGTTTGGTCGTCCCAGCTAGAAGGGATCAGCTGCCGCTAGAGACAGGAAATATCATCAGTTAACTCTTATCCAGGAGACTTCTTCCTGATTCAAGTAGTTAGTCCCTCTATCAGACATAATCGATGTTTTATTGCTTTGTCACCTAACGCAGTGCTGATTTTTAAGGAGGTCTACACACCACCCTCTACGCGTTGGTTAAAACCATAAACCTGACGCTGTCCAGCCAAGGCAACTAATGTTATGGAGCGCTCATCCCCCGGCTCAAATCTTACCGCTGTACCTGCTGGAATATCCAGCCGCATCCCCTTGGTCTGATCTCGATCAAACTGTAGAGCGTCATTCACTTCATAAAAGTGAAAATGAGACCCTACTTGAATTGGCCGATCACCGCTGTTGGCGACCGTTAGCGTGACAGTTGCTCGACCGGCATTGAGTTCAATGTCACCATCTGCAGGCAGCAGTTCACCAGGAATAATCGTTAAACCGTCAGACATTATCGCAATCCTCCAAGCTGACTAATTAGATCTTGCTGCATTTGATCAAGCTGCTTTTTCACATTTTCTAAGGCGGCTTCTAGTTCCCTATCGGATGCTCCATACTGTTTACTCAAGTCAGTTAACCCCATATAGTGAGCGACTTTTACAGCTAGCTCTACAGGCACCTTAAAGTCTGGCAGCACTCCACTACCTTCCCAGTTTTTGCCAGTTATTGGGCTAAGCACCTGCCCTGTCGGTAAAAACATCCAGAAATGGTCATGGAGGCGCTGCCCGGCCCCTAGGTTCGCTTTACCCGCCGTTGTCTCACCAATTAGCGTCGCCCGTTTTAGCTGCTTTAGAGTGTAAGCAAATTCTTCCGCTGCAGTAGCGGTCTCTGGCCCAGTCAAAAGATACACAGGGCGGTCTAAATAACGGGGTCCACCGACATAGGCCGACGTCCAGTTTTGCTGAGTACGCGTAGGCAATTTTACATCACTCAGATGCACGGCCGGATAGGGTGGCAGCAAATAGCTACACAGCAGCGCCACCATTCCAGGTGAGCCGCCCCGGTTATAGCGCAGGTCAATGATTAGGCCCTCTGTGTGAGCTAATAAAGTCATTGCCGCTGCCAGGGTTTCCCCAGCAAACTCCGGTGGTTCATATCCATAGAGCTGCAAAAAGCCTAAATTCCCCGACAGCCGCTCCACCTGGTTAATATCAAAGTTACGATGCTGGCTTTGCTGTTTTTGATAGGCCAGCTCTTCAGCCGTCGGCGGTGTATCAGCACTTAACTCTGGCAATGGGGCAGGACTAAAATATACCTGCACGCTGCGATCGCAAGTTAAAGTTTGTAGCTGATTGGTCAGGGTCTCTGCAAACTGATGCCCGCTGACAATATCGCTGTAGCCGCCCTCACTTAGCCGCTGACGAATATCCGCCTGAGCCTTTGCCGCTGCTTCTGGAAACGCATAGCGGTCTAACGTATCAGCAATCGCCTCTAACACCTGGATACGGCTCTCTTGATCTAGATCTATATCCTGAAAAACACCACCACTATTTAGAAAATTATCCGACTCAACCATAAAAACGTCTAAGCAATCGAACTTTGCTGTACAGACGTTGCATGCAACGTCTCTCCAATCTACTGAATTGGATTATGCACGGTAACCAGCTTAGTACCATCTGGGAACGTGGCTTCTACCTGAACTTCATGAACCATCTCGGCAATGCCATCCATGACATCGTTGCGGCTCAGCAATGTGGTGCCGTAGGTCATCAAATCAGCCACGGTGCGCCCATCTCGCGCTCCTTCTAAAATCGCAGCAGAAATATAAGCAACCGCTTCTGGATGGTTGAGCTTCAAACCCCGCTCCTTGCGGCGTTCGGCCACCAGAGCAGCGGTAAAAATCAGCAGCTTGTCTTTTTCTTGGGGAGTGAGTTGCATAGGATGCGACGGGGACTGACCACAGAGATATTAAACCAGGATTTGTCAGGCTCAACTGAGGACTCAACGTTATCTCAAGAAAAGCCTAAGCCATGGCAAAGACGGTGAACGGAGGAATAGAAAAAGCTAAGGTGTCTGCACCGTCTAAAAAGGGCATTTGTCTCCCGTCTTAAAGAGTTACCCGTACTTTGTATCGGCTACTGATATGCTAGCAGCCGAATTTTTGCTACAGCTTATTCTTAGAAACTAGAGCGATCAACCCACGACACAGAGTAGGTTCATAATTCATAATTCTATGACGGGTAGCCTATCGCCTAATAAAGAAATGACAACTGAGCCATAATCACTTGCTCAACTAGCTCGAGCAGCCAGCCGTCTTCTTAAGGAGACGGCAAAACGAAGCTATAAATGGCTCAAACAAAATCATATGAGCAAACCATATATGCGAATTCTCTTAGCGCTATACTCCGTTATCGCCTTAGCCTTACTACTCTGGCCCTACAAATTTGTCGTACCCTGTAGCACCTGTATCAATGGTGCTACCTTAAATCTTGACAACAACCGTCTGGAGTTTCAACGGCCCGGCATCGTTACCAGCATTACACCACCCCGTGATTTACACCAGCAACTCAGTAATGGTAAAGGTCTAACTATCGAAGCCTGGCTAGCCTCTTCAAAAACTAATCAATTTGGTCCGGCCCGGATTATCTCTTATTCCCAGGACCCACTCCACAGAAACTTTACCTTAGGCCAGCATGGAAATGACTTAGTTTTCCGCATGCGAACGTCTGAGACTCATCCTGATGGTGTCGGCCCCCAGATTGTCGCCACTGACGTCTTTATGTCCGAAAAACGTCAGCATATCGTTGTCAGCTATGACCATTCCAACTGCCAAATTTATGTCAATGGTCAATTGCAGGAACAATCTAGGGCAATTAGTGGTAATTTCTCTAACTGGGATCCAAACTATCCACTGCTATTGGGCAACGAACGGACAGGAGATCGTCCATGGCTCGGTAACATTGAGCAGCTAGCAATGTATGAAGGACCCATGTCAGCAGAGCAAGTATCTGAACACTATAAAACACCTATGACAGCATTGCAGCGAGCAGGCGCTGTCACAGCTTTTGAGTTTTCAGATGTGACAGATCGGATTATTCCTGACCGAGGAACAATTCAACCAACTATCCCAATGGAGGTACCGTTGGTCTACAAAAATGAAGGAAAGCCTCATTTTCTGTCTCCAAAGCGACGGTTTGTCAAAGATTTTATTAGTAACTTTGCAATTTTTCTCCCACTTGGGTTCTTGGTCTTCTCAGCCTTATTCAATTCAAGCGGCTCAGTGGCTAAAACCCTAGCTGTCACTGGGGGTGTCGTTCTACTCTATGCCTTGATGACTGAGATACTTCAGTACTACGTAGAAGGTAGAACCTCAGCTTTTTTTGATCTAGCAAGCTGTATCGCTGGCAGCATGGTTGGTAGCTTCATAGGCTGGCGTAGCAAGTTTTTCACTCTAGGCCGCCATCGCTAGATCAGCGATAGAGAGCGCCTAATAGCAAGCCCAAAAGTCTGTCTACAGTTAAGGGATTACTATCCTTCGCCATATCAGAGGTTGAGCACTCAAACCCGAAAATTGAGAACTGGCATAAGACCTGTTGATAGGTGCAATAATACATGCCGCACCAGCATGCCTGGCAAAATGTATCTCTTCCTACAAATCTGCTAACTGAGTTCAATAGTTTAGACCAAAGGTCTACTCACCTGTTACTACGCGCAGATTAATGTTACGTAGCAACAGCTTTTTAGGCTTTAAAATACCTCTCGGGTACTACGTCAGTTTCTACTTAAGGCGAATAAACAGGGTTAATTAATACTCAAGCTATTACTACTCCTTTCAAGAGTGCACCTTAGTTTTGTTAATCCTAATCATTGAAACTCAAGTGGCATAGATATCCTTTTTGGTAACATTCGACACTATTTGAGCTGTGATTACCTGATTTTCAAAGGGTCCGCTATTTTTAATTTAAGCCGGGAGAAGATCATTTAAAGCGAGATTTTTTTTAGATTATTTGGCTGATTTTTGCAGAAATATCGATTTATTCCGGAGTTTAATCTACTTAATTTAGACCCTTTTGATAGCTGTGGTTACTCTTAGTTAAAGCAAATTTTGATACCAATTTGTCTTTTATTGAAATGTATGGAAATATGAATTCTCCGCCCAAAAACTAATCTATATAAGGGATTCAGGAAATTAATTTATGTCCGTATTTTACGACAAAACAGGTACTAATTAATACATGGATGAGACTCAGCAACGTTAGGGTGTAAAGCTTAATCGGCTAAAAACAATGAATATGCGCTGATTAAGCTGCTCTTCATCATTATTAAAAAAAACATTGAAATAATAATAAAGATAGTTTTTGATAGGCGCGTTTTACGGACTCTAAGACTTTTAATTGTCTTAATTACGGTTTTTATTGGTCACTCCCATTAAACCGGCAATCAAACAGGCACTATCTTTTTGATAGCCCATATGGAATTGAGGCTCTAGATTAAAGTCTTATAGTTCTATTCTATTGCCGGAGTAATAGTTGGAAAGGCTGTTCTCATCGATGAGAACAGCCTCCGGGAGCTGTAGAGGGGACACTGATCGCTGTGTTTTGCATAGGGAAAAAGTAGCCATTTTGTTTCGGTAAGCTTTTTCGTTTATGCACATGTAGCACAGCCAAAATCAAAAAGTTTATCAATAACGTAATTTATGTACCCTGTGGAGTTATCTGACGGGAATTTGTCGCCTGCTTAGATATCTTCTTTATTTGAAAATAGTCATGATACAAACGCGAGATCAGCAGGCTAGTTACGAAGACTACCCTATTTGTGAGATTAGAATTCCTACCTACAAACGACCACAGTCTCTCCGCAGGGCTTTAGAAAGTCTTCAAAAGCAGACATATTCTTTTTGGAGAGCTATTGTTTTAGATAACTCGCCTGAACAGGAAGCAAAAGAGGTTGTCACAGCGTTAAAGGATCCGAGAATTCTTTACTATCCTCATCCTCACAATATTGGCGGTGCAAAGAATATTGATCTGGCCTTACAGTCCAAGAGCATCCTGGGTGGCAAGTATGCCTGTTCGCTAGAGGATGATAATTATTTATTTCCAGACTGTATTCAGGAAAATATTGAAATACTAAGGCGAGAGAAGGTCAGTATTTTATTAAGGAATCAAGAAGTCAGGGTTGATCGAGAGGATGGTACTTCACAACCGACTGGTGAAACTACCCGAGGGCAATGGTTTAATCGAGGCATTTACAGCCCTCTAGAGCTATACGCGTCGATGTTTTTCTGTGAGGGGCTGTCTAATGGAGGGCTTTTTTGGGATACAGAGACGATTAAAACAGACTTTACGCTAGGGAATTTTTGCATCAAGGATGGTTGGTACCAGGAAATCTTTAGAACCCTAAGGGTGGTTGAACCGATTTACTTTGAGCCTAATGTTGGCAGTGGTTATACAATCTTAAGGTCTTATCGTGCGGCTGGTCGCGGTAGTAAGTTACCCCGGTTCTTAGCAACACCTGCGAAGAATAATCGGGCCACTCAAGCTATTTTACGTTACATGTTGAGGGTGTATGGTCGCGAACTCGTGGATAAGGCTAAAGTTATTGCCCGCTCTAGTGATCAGAACCTCAAGGCTCTCGAATACCAGCTCTTAAATGCGTTGTATATTAACTATCGATTTCAAAGAATACCCCTCCTAGGTCGGATGTTGTTGTTATGTAAAAATGCATTTAGACGGCTACTGTCTGGAACACAGTTTTATCCTGCTCTAAAGGGGATGCCATGGCCTAGTAACTATCCTATTCTGTTGGAATTAGAGCTGAGAACAACTAAGCATAGGATGCAGGAAGATAAGTATAGGATGCAGGAAGAGCAACCGCTTTTGTCCCATTGATTATTGTTCAGTATTCATCTGTGACATGATACGGGCTGCTGTTGCACCCATGCGATCGCACCATGATTGTCTTGTGATTGGCACCCTAGCGATCGCATGCTGTCAATGGTGCGATCGCATCCTATTCTCGTCTTGGAAAGTTGCCCATATTTTGGATGAACTCCTTTGACACTATACGCCCCAAATCCTTGGTACATAAGAATTCTGGTTCAAGATCTCAGAGCGCAAGTATTGCCAGATGTTGATAAAACACTGGCGGGCAGTTTGGCTAGACGGGCCTCGGTAGCGGGCCACTAATCCCTGTTCTAACTGGGTAATACCAATATCACCAAGGGGCAATTGGTTGGCATCAAGCAGCGTTCTGAGGGCACTGAGGTGTTCTGGGGTAATGGGCTGACCCAGTAGCAAACATGTACCAACTACTGGATAGCCAGCTAAACCGTTATGGCTGCTGAGGACTTCAGAACCGCCGATTAATCGCTGTCGGTCGATCCATACGGGCTTGCCCTGCTGCCAAATTTCAGTTTGCGATCGCCACTCGCCAGCTTGCAAGGTTTCCCCCCGTGCACTGCGACCAAAGCGAGTGATATCCCATCTAATCCAGCGACCTCCGGGTGCGAGATCTACCCGTAAAGATTGCTGAAAGCGACCGCCATCAAACAAAATCAGCGCTTGGGGTAGCCATTCTAAATAGGCATTTGCGCCCACCCTCAGGTGAATCGTTTGCTTGGCCCAATCACCCTGGCTGCGATAGATCTTGTGGGCGGCGGCGGTAGTCACCAGGGCTTGGGTATCGGGTGCAGCTGTGATGGCCATATCCAGCTGATCGCCACCGACCATGCCACCAGCCGTATGCACGATTACGCTTTGGCAATTGTTTGGAGCCGCCACCGGGTAGAACGGACGCTGAACCCGTAACGGCGATGTACTGTAGCTTTTCGTAGGAGCAGTTCTGCCATTGATATTGGCAAACCGTAAATCAAGGGTGCCGTGCCAGCAGCGCCCCTCTTTTATCTGGCGCTCAGGTTGAAATGTGCTTGTTGTTTTCATTGTTTATCCCAGGGCATCCACAGCACCACTACTGTCTATTTTTCTTGGCAAAACCGCTCAACACATCGCACAAAGATTTCTACACCTGTGCCTAGAACTGTTTCATCAAAGTCAAATCGGGGATGGTGGTGGGGGTAGGCCAGATTCAAATCAGGATTAGCTGAGCCCAAAAAGAAATAACAACCTGGTTTCTCTTGCAAAAAGAACGACATGTCTTCTCCCCCCATGGTCTGACATTCCGGCACCACACCAGCTGGGGTTTCAATCACTAAGCTGGCAACAGACTTCACTAACTCAGCCATCGTCGCATCATTAATCACAGGTGGGTATAACCGAGTGTAGTCAAACTGGTAGCTGGCTCCGTGGGCCTGACATATCCCAGCAATAATGGCTTCCATGCGCTCTGGCAAAAAGTCTCGATACTCTGGGTTAAAGTAACGCACAGTACCACTAAGGCGAGCGCTATTGGCGATGACATTGACGGCTGTACCTGCTTGAAACTCGCCAATCGTGACCACTGCAGAGTCGATAGGGCTAATATTACGGGCCACAATGGTTTGTAAGGCAGTCACCACCTGCGCACCAACCACAATAGAGTCAACCGTTTGGTGAGGTAGCGCACCATGCCCCCCGCGGCCCTGAATCGTACAGTTAAAATATTCGGTAGCTGCCATTAGGGGGCCACTGCGTACGCCCACTGTACCCAGCGGCAAGTTATTCCAAATGTGCAGACCAATGATGGCATCTACCTCAGGCTGACTAAGAACACCAGCCTCAATCATGGGTTTAGCACCACCGGGACCTTCTTCTGCTGGTTGAAAAATAATCTTAACCGTACCGGCAAAGCTATTGCGATGTTGAGATAGGTAGTAAGCGGTTCCTAAGGCAACAGTCACATGACCATCATGGCCACAGGCGTGCATCTTACCGTTGTGCAGTGAGCGGTAGGGCACCTGGTTTAGCTCTTGAATGGGTAGAGCATCCATATCAGCTCGGATTGCTAGAACCGGTCCAGGGCGAACACCTGGAATAGTCGCTAAAATGCCTGTCCTAGCAATACCAGTTTGATGCTCAATTTCCCACTTTGTTAGCTGCTGAGTGATAAATTCAGCCGTTAGATTTTCTTCAAACCCTAGCTCTGGACGTTGGTGCAAATGACGACGCCACTCCACCAGCTGCGTCTGCAGGGTCTTGATGGAATCCCGTACTTGAGAGGTGTTTGTCGAGATGCGGGTACCGATGGGCAGCGTAGAAACCATGTAAAAGTTTGCGGCAGATGTTATAGCTCAGTATATAAATACTGGCGATATTAATGGCGATATTAGGCATCGACCGAGCTTAAAACAGGTTCGCCCATCGGCATCTATCAAGTCATTAGAGGCAGTGCTTAATTTTTTGCAATCAGGAGCTAATCCATCATGCAACCCAAAAAGCCTCAGGCATTATGGCTTCTAGCTTCAATTCTCGAGCAGCAGCACTGAGCTGGCCTAAATTTGTCGGATCACTAAAATACGGCAGCACCCCCAACACCGGGATACGGGTCAGGTTGGCGATCATATCGGGCGGTGTGAGCTGATTTAGTCTATCTTCTGCCTCGGGGGTTGTGCAGTTGAGAACGATACCCCGCAGCTGGAGTCGATGTTGACGGGCAAGGGCAGCATTGGCAACAGCAGCTGCGATCGCACCTAGTTTTACCGGTACCACCAACACAACCGGCAGCCGCCAATCTGCAGCCAAGTCGGCCACCGTCAGCTTATCAGTGACCGGTGACCCCAAACCGCCTAAACCTTCAACTAAAACCCAATCACACTGCTGGGTCAGCACTGTATATCGCTGCCAGGCAGGAGTCAGATCAACCGTAGTGCTCTCTAATGCAGCGGCTATTGGCGGTGCCAGCGGAGCCTTGTAAAATAATGGATTTATCTCTTCTAGCGATTGTTCTAAAGCAAACAGTTGCTGGAACAACTCTCGATCACCCTCACCTGCTTGGACCGGTTTTAGCATCCCCAGCTCTCGAGACGAACAATACTGACGCCAATAGGCCATCAGAGCACAGGTCAGCACAGTCTTTCCACACTCTGTATCCGTCGCCGCAATTAATAAACCGTTTCCCATTCACACCTTCTCGTTATCGATATCGCTCGCAGAGTTTGCAATGTTTAAACATCTACCAATGGCCAGACCTATCCCTGTGGGCTTCCTGTCCCCTGGCCAACAATCTGAATATCCAATGTAAATTCTGCTGCACTACTTGAGCGCACATCTACTGAATAATCTCCACCCAAGGGCAGATAGCTATTCCAATACAAGACCCCTTCAGCATCAGCAATCGGTTCTCCCCCTGGGAAAGACACATCAAAAGTCACAGGCCCACTCGCTTGGGTGATCTTCACAGTGACAATTTGTCCTTGTTGGGCATTCACAACATAGCGCTGTACCTGGCCCGGTTCAACCGAGTTAGCCAACAACGTTCCTGTCTCCCCTTCAGGAAACTGCACTCGCTGGGTAGACACTTGTTCCTGTAGCTCTGGCGTACCCTCTTCAGTCTCGCCCTCAGCAGGTACCCGATCGCCATCACTATCCTCAGTCGGGTCTGCATCTCCTGGCAGCTCATCACCTGTTTGTTCGTCAACAGCCCCAGCTAGAGCCACACCCAACTCATAGGTTCCTTGATCTGTCCCTCGAGTAGTCTGTACTCGCAACGTGTACAGACCATCCTCAGGCAAATCTCCCTCCCAATCCATCACCTGACGCCCACGGCGCAGTACTTGACCATCAGCATTTAGTACTGAAAACACCACACCTTCACCCTCGATAGTGGCTTGTAAAGTCTGCCCTGCCTGCACCTCTATCTGGTAGTTAACTGTCTCACCGCGCTTAATATCACCTTCAACGGTTTGCTGATCGCCCACACCTAAAGCCAGCGCTGTTGTAAAATCCGCTGGTCCATCATCAATTGGCTCCTGAGTATCAGGCTCTTGAGTGTCAGGCTGCACAGACGGCTCATCCAGCTCTTCTGGAAAAGGCAGAGGCTGCACCTCATTTTGAGACACATCTGGTGGAGAAGGTCTAAGGATATAGTTAACAACGGCCCAGCCCCCAAATCCTGCTAACACAACTGATCCTAAGAATAGTGCTGCTAACACTAATGGGTTATCAAGTGCCTCTTGACGCTTAGTAGAGGAAACTACCCGAGTTCTAGAACCGGTGCGTGGTTGAGAATATTGAGCCGTCACACTTGTAGTAGCAACAGGTCTACCGACGGCCACCGTACGCATTTCAGAAATAGGCGGCTTCGGCACCTTGACCGTCGTCGCTCCTTGCGATGGTAAAGGTTTCCGTACCCCCTGTAGTGCCTGCATCACCTCATTGGCAGATTGATAGCGATCGCCAGGGCGATAGCTCAGAGCCTTATCCAACACAACCGCCAGCTGTTCGCCCACTTGAGCAAAGGGTCGCCAATTCCAACTTAGGCTCGTATCATCAAAAAGCTCATAGGGTTCTTTTCCAGTCAGCAGCACCAATACTGTTACTGCCAGCGCATAGAGATCGCTGCTGGGGTAGGCTCGTCCAGACTGCAGCTGTTCACTGGGGGCATCCCCTGCTTTGCCAACCGTGGTGGCCTGCACCGCTGTTGTCCCTGTCTGCAATCGGGTGACGACTTCTTTAACAACCCCAAAATCAATAAGTACAGGTTTTTGATCGCTACGCCGTAAAATAATATTGTCAGGGCTAATATCTCGATGAATAATTCCCTTGGCATGAATATGAGCCAAAACCGGTAACAGCTGCCCTAAAAACGCACGTATTTCTGTCTCGGAAAATGCTTGACCAGGACGCTGCTGCAAAATCTCACGATAGGTCAACCCTTCGATATGATCCTGTACCAAGAATAAGCGCTGGTCTTGCTCAAACGTGGCACGGAACTGTGGGATTTGAGGATGGCTAATCTGATAAAGGATTTCGGCCTCTCTCTGAAATAGCTGAGCTGCTTTACTAGAGAAGCGATCGCCACCTGTCGTAGGCATAAATTCCTTAATCACACAGGCTTCATCAAAACGCCCTTGATCTTTAGTCAAATATGTTCGCCCAAAGCCACCCTGACCAAGCAACTGGACTATACGGTATCGATTTTGCAAAAGAGCACCGACGCTGAGGGCAGGCTGCATAGTAAACGTCCTAACGATGTTGACATCCAAGGGGAATACGCCTAGAGCTTTAAATCCCAGGCAAGCTATACCACTCTAACCCAATGCTCCATCAATGCTCTATCGTTTCAACGTCAGTTAATTAATTAGAGAACTGCCAGACGAAATCATAGGAATTAATCAGCGAGACAGTCAATAGAGAATAGATTCCATATGCAATCTCAACATTGTTGAAAGCCATAAATCCACTTACAAGACTGTCTTTACTAACAGCTGTGGTGAGGAGTCTGACGCCAAAAATTTTAGTGACAACACCCGTAAATTCCACAACTTTAAGCATTTATCGCTAATTGTCTAGATTTAAAGAGTTCATTCACAATCAGCACCTACACATCTAAATTACTTGTTCTTGTAAGGGTTATCGTTTACCAATACAGTCATTTTGGGAATCATTGAGTCACAAAATCCTAATTCTTTATTAGTAGTACCGCAATGCACTTTGGCGTTACCCCAGCTGGAACAAACAATCAGCCAACTCAACCCATTGGTCCTCGTTCTGTATGTTCGCTGGATGGAACGTCACCCATGGTACGAGAGCAGACACGTTTGAATGCGCTAAAACAACTTAAATTAAATACCTCAGAACCCATTCCTATTTTTGAGGAGGCAGCTCAGAGTGTCTCTCGTCTATTGGCAGCACCTATTTGTTTGGTCAGCGTATTCGATAGACAAAGTCAGATTTTCAAAGCCACTATGGGTTTATCTAGCTTAGGGTTGATGAATCAGCTTGCCGCCACACGCGAACTGCCCAAGGCTGAGTCATTCGGCATTCATGTAGTTGATAGCAGCCATCTATTAATGCTGTCAGACGTAACCCAGCACCCAGCATTTAGTCAGAGCTTATTAGTACAAAAATATGGTGTCCAAGCTTACTTAGGTGTCCCTTTAATGACTTCTGAACGATGCTGCATTGGCACATTAGAAGTTATGGACATTATGCCACGGCAGTACACTCAGCAAGATTTAGCCCTACTAGAGCTTAATGCTAGATGGGTCATGAGTGAGTATGAAAAACAATGTTGGTTGAAAGATGGAAAGATCCAGAAGACTGCACTAAATAAGAATGATTCAAGCTCTCTAGCGAACACCCAAAAAACTAAAATTGATGCTTTACGTATGAGCTTAATCTCACAGCTTACCCAAGACTTACGTAACCCCTTAACTGCAATAAGTGGCATGGCCAGCATGCTAAGCCGCGAAATTTATGGCCCACTAACAAACAAGCAACAAGAGTATGCAAACATAGTGCTTCATAGTAGTCAAAATCTCTTGATGGTAACAAATGAGATTATGGAATTGGGAGCACTTGAAAATCAGTCGCGCGAGCTAACTCTTGCACCTGTAGATATCGAAATGCTTGCTCAACAGAGTTTACAGCCAATAGAAGCAAGGTTTAACGAGCAAAAGATCAGCTGCAATCTAACTGTAGAACCTGGTTCGCGAATTTGGGTGCTTGACAAGCATATCATCAAGCAGCTGCTCTACCACCTCACTCTCAGTATTGCGAAAGGAGCCACCAGCGGCAGTACGGTTCGCTTACATTTTTCTCGAAAAGATAACAAACTTACACTAGCAGAATGGATTTCCAATCCATGGCTGGGAGAAAATCTGCCTCAAAAAGTAATTAATTGGGGACGACAGAATAATATCGTGCCACTATCAAAATCCGTAGATTCTAGCTATGGATTTGAGAATGTAGATGATGTAGCTTTGCCAAATACCCACAAACAATCAAGCGAACCTGCAGATACGGATATCCGTCAGGAGCTAGGATTACTCATGAGCCAGCAGCTAACAGATATTCATGGTGGAGAGATCACCATTCAAGGTTCTCAGAATCATGGATATCGTTATGTTGTGACCCTGCCTCCCTTTGAGGTCGATTAAGCAAAAGCAATAATCTTGAATAAGAAATAATGGAGTAGCCTCTTTTTCGAGGCTACTCCATTATTTATGTAATCTTTCCTAAGATAAACCTTGCTAAAGCAAGGCTGTCAAGATAATCACTTACGTGATTAATATATGACAAGTACATTTCTAATTTATTTAACCGAAAATTTACTATCCTCTCTCCTAACAGCACAGTGTTTGCAGATACATAATGGCCTGCTGGCAATCTAGAAATAGGTGATATGACTTAGCTAGAGATCTTTACTAAAAGGGTATCCAATATACGTGAGCGTTCAAAGTGAAAGCGAGAAAAGACAGATTTTCAATTATCAAAGGAAAGTCAAAAAACTCTTTCAAGCTTTATTTGAAAACCTGAAATCCTTCTCGAAGCAGTCTCTTTTATCTAAAGAAAGTGTTTATAGAGAGATCGGAAGCGCCTCATAAAACTAAGCTTGCCAAACTCATTTTATTGCTATTTGAGTTTTTGCAGCTTAGGTATCGGACTCTTACATTCCCCCATCATTTTGTAGTTCCAACTTTATCCACTGTTGCTGCCCCCACCAGCCTGGTGATTTCATGCATGTGGTTCTCTAACCTGCTCAATTCATTTATTGGTTCTCAGAAATAATGTCAAAGAATAAAAGTTCTAAAAAACTAAGCTGGCAGCTGTGTAAGCCGGTCGTTGCATCTGCACTTGCGATCGGCGGCATATTCAACCTAGTGGGTGTTGTGTTAGCAGAGGGAACTGCCGCTGGCACACAGATTACTAACACTGCTACTGCTACCTATCGTGACCCCGAGGGTACACCTCAAACCTCCACATCCAATACCGTTGTGGTTGAAGTCGCTGAGATTGCCGGTATTACCGTTACAAATACCGGGGCCCAGAAGTACGATCCTGTTAATGCAGTCGGCGTTGCTGGCGCTGTTCAACCGGGTGACCAGGCTGTCTACACCTTTGAAGTTACCAACGTTGGTAACGACGAAACTGATATCAGTTTGCCGGCGTTAGCTAACTTTACTGGCCCAGTTGACAGTGTTGTTAGCATTGTTGCCGACCTGAATGGTGATGGCAACTTTGATCCTGCGACGGAAACCATCACTAACCGTACAGATATTGAAAACGTAGCGCCTGGAGCATCCTTTGAAGTACGAGTTGTTGTTCAGACATCTACTGCAGCCCAGTCAAATGACATCATCACGGTGCAGTATGGTGATACGCCTGGTGATGCACAAAACCAGCCTTACGACTCTTCCGGTGGTAGCATCTTTACCGATGATAACGACGCGACTGATGCAGCTACGGTAGGTACTCCTTTCGACACAAGTGGACCTAGCCAGACAGCTGCAGAAGCTGGAGATGAAGCACCCGCTAACGGAGAGCGTGAGGCTAGTGCTACAGGGGAAATCACCATCAATGAAGTGCCCCTTGAGCAACCTTTAGTCACCCTTGAGAAAGAGTTCTCTGCCTATAATGCAGGTGCTGATCCTACTTCACCCATCGATGACACTCTGACCTATGACTTAGAGTTTACAGTTGGGAACACACCACCGACAGGCAGTTCGGCTCAGCCTGCAGATCTACAGCCAATCACGATCAGTGTTGACGGTACCGGTGCGAAACATGTTCTAGTTTCAGATGCGTTGCCTGCAGGTACATCGTTTGTATCCTCGACTCCAGCTGACGGTACTTGGACTCCGGTATATACTGAATCTCCTACTGGGACTAATCCAGTAGAAGCCTTGTGGTTAACTGGAGCTCCCTCCGCCACAGCCACTCGAGTTGG
>JBHJIV010000017.1:0-147730 GCA_050043105.1 Leptolyngbyaceae cyanobacterium
TCTAAAGAAGGACTGACACATCTAGACCTGGCCTATTTAGATCCAGGGGATACGGTACTGGTGCCGACTCCATCGTATCCAGCACATTTTCGGGGGACTGCGATCGCAAACGCATCCATCCATCCCCTGAAGCTACCCCCAGAAAACGATTGGCTAATTGACATCTCCACCATTCCAGAAGATGTTGCCCGTCGAGCCAAAGTACTCTATTTCAACTATCCCAACAATCCAACTGGGGCCACAGCTCCTAGAGCATTCTTTGAAGAGATCGTGGCATTCGCCAAACACTATGACATCATGCTGGTGCATGATTTGTGTTACGCCGAGCTAGCGTTTGACGGTTATCAGCCCACCAGTGTGCTTGAGATTCCTGGAGCTAAAGAATTTAGCGTTGAATTTCACACCTTGTCCAAGACCTATAACATGGCTGGCTGGCGTGTGGGGTTTGTCGTGGGTAATCGCCATATTATTCAAGGGTTGCGTACCCTTAAAACCAACCTGGACTATGGTATTTTCTCTGCTATTCAGACAGCGGCAGAAACAGCCCTAAACCTGCCTGACTCTTACTTAGAGGAAGTGCGACACCGATATAGCACCCGCCGAGACTATTTAATTCCAGGGTTAGCAGAACTCGGCTGGGATGTCCCTAAAACCAAAGCCACTATGTACTTGTGGGTGCCATGTCCTCCAGATATGACAGCCGCAGACTTTGCGTTCTACGTTTTACAAAATACTGGTGTAGTGGTTACACCGGGTAGCGCTTTTGGTGAAGGTGGTGAGGGATTTGTGCGTGTCAGTCTAATTGCTGAGGAAGACCGATTAAAAGAGGCTTTACAACGCCTCAAGAATGCAGGCATACGCTATCCATCATCGGTGACTGCTTAACAGGACACGATCCGCTGCATGATTTACTGGAGTTTTGCAGTCTTGAGCGATTAGGAGGTACTCAATGTTCTCTGGTTAGCTTTGGGCTACAAGCGGCTGATTTGGTTGATCTTTTTCCTCTAAAATAGCTAGCTCAAAGTTGTGTGCCAGTCTTAGCTGTACAGGCTCCAAATTCTTAGTGCTACTAAAGTCAGCTTCTTTGACATCGGCCTGTCCAAAATAAGTTCGGTTTAGAACGCTATCCGTCAGATTTGCTTTCTCTAAATTTGTATGGCCAAAATAAGCCTCAGTTAGGTTGGCCTGAGACAAATAGGCATGGTACAGATTGGCGTTTGCAAAATAAGCCTGAGTGAGATCCGCACCAATCAGACAGCAATGGCTAAGATTAGCTCCCTGAAAATTGGTTTCACGCAAATTAGCCTCAAATAGATAAGCGCGACTCAAATCAGCTCCACTCAAATAAGCTAGCTGCAGATTAAATCCGGCTAAATCAACACCCTTGAGATCAGCCGCCCTTAAATTTGGTCGAATTTGAGAATTTTGCTGGCGCCAGCGATTCCAAACTCTGGCACTGGTTTGCAATATTTCTAAGTGTTCTGGGTGGGGCATGGTCTGCGACAGATCAGTTTAGTTGGCTTACAACACTGGAGACATGACAGTTGTCCAGGTCGCCACAAGGAACACTACTGTTGCAATGATAGACAATACTCCAGCGATGATATTTCCCAGCAAGGAACTTACTACAATTGCCAAACTTACCTTGGCACCCAATTTGACTCGTGCTGGCAAGGCTAAATCTCGACGATGGAGCATTTCACCAACAAACGCCCCCAGCATTGAGCCAAAGAAAAGACCAAAAATAGGACCACCGATAGGCAGGGCTGGTAGCAGTCCTAAAAGTCCCAGAACCATGCCGACCACCGCACCAATTTGTCCCCAGCTGCTAGCCCCAACCTTTTTAGCACCCAGCTACCCGGCTAGGTAGTCAATCGCCGAAGTAATCAAAAAGATAGCAATGGCAATGCTTATAGCAACCACCACCGCCTTGCTAAAACCAGCAACGACTCCCCAGACAGCGATGGCTGCGACAATTAGTCCGATCCCTGGAAATGCCGGAACAAACGACCCAACAATACCAGCTCCCATAACAATGCGCAGGACCCAATAAAGAATAATTAGTCCTATAGTCATCCTTGCCTATTTTGAGCACACGTGTGTACTCTAGCGGGCAATGAATAGCCCTGACAATATTGTCTATTTCGGTATTCTCTACTGGCTTAAGGCTTTCAGAAACTTTTGGAGCTCACCAAGCAAGCTTTTTTTCGGTTTGGGAGTATCGCTACTGTCGTTTTCGCCATACAGCACTTTTTCTAGAACCTCACTAGAAGGTCGTTCGGAGAGTTCAGCTTTGAGTTCGTATTGATCACCAACTTCTTGCCAAATTTGCCAGCCCTGGGGATGACGATGCAGCACAGCCGAATCAGGCATTGGGCGATAGTAATAGGAGGACGTTAGCGTACTTAAAAACCGCTCCCGTAACTGACGAGCTGCATAGCCAATGCCAACAATGCTGACGTCTTCTAGCTGGGGATTAAGTAGGACAATGGGGCGATCTTGAGCGGCGTTGCAGAATTTTTCCACATCTTGAACTTCAACAGCTGATGGGTTGACGACTAGAAACGCCTCATCGTCAGGGGTCATGGCAGCTTGAATTTCATTAATGCCGCGAATGGTGAAATCTGGGTTACCCCAGTCGCGCTTAGCCAGGGCAGCCGCGCCAGCATCTGGAAAGTAAACCTTAAACTGCAACCCCAAATCTTGAAACACAGTTAAGAAGCGTTCGGCGATCGGCTGTTGTTTGAGTTCCGGGATCACCATTTCTACCTGCAGGCGGGTGATGCCATCTTCAATCGCTGCCTTTGTAGAGGCAATAGCTTGATCGATGGTTTCCTCAAGACTAGTCGGCAGGTTAGACATGATTAGAATTTTTACTAGCAATCAATCACTTTTGATTATCTGCTTTTTTGGCCGTCAGAAGTTTGAGTTTAGCTGTGGGATTACTATTGATGTTTTTATGTAATCCCTGCCATGACAGGCTGAGCCAGCAGAGTTCTCTCAAGAATTTGTCGCAGCGCTATGGCTGCCCAATCTACATCAGCTTTGGTTGTCTGGTGCCCCAGTGTTAGCCGAATGCCTGTTTTGGCCGCTGCATCACTAAAGCCCATGGCTTTGAGGATCGGGCTCGGCGTTAGTTTCCCACTGTGACAGGCTGACCCTGCACTAATTCCAATTCCAGCTAGATTCAGCTGGCGTACCAATGTTTTACCAGAGACTCTTTCGCCATCAGCATTAGGCAGATAAAAGCTCACATGGTGAGGCAGCCGCTGTTGTGGATGCCCCGTAAGCCTAAGTTCAGGATGGTCTTGCAGCTGTTTAATTAGGCGATTTCGCAGTCTGATAAGTCGCTTTTGTTCTTGAGAAAGTTCTTGCCTAGCCAGCTCAGCAGCCATGCCAAAGCCAGCAATGGTTGGCACTGCCTGAGTTCCTGATCTCAAGTTATTCTCCTGCCCGCCACCGGCAATTAACGGCATCAGGTCAGTTCCTGGTTTCACATACAGCGCCCCTGCACCTTGGGGGCCATAAATTTTGTGGCTTGAGATGGAGAGTAAATCTACACCCAGCTTGTGTACCTCCAGTGACAATCGCCCAGCTACTTGCACTGCATCCGAGTGCAAGAGCGGCTTGGAGAGATGACGACTACCCGCAATCACAGCGGCTAGCTCAGCAATGGGCTGAATCGTCCCAATCTCACTTTGGCCATAAATAATGGATACCAGTACCGTGTCTTCCTGAAGTGAGCTGGCTAAATCGGCTGGGTTTACCTGACCATAGTTGTTCACAGGTAAGCGAGTGATTTTCCAGCCTAGCTGTTCAAGACGTGCGGCTGGTTTTGCGATCGCAGAATGCTCCACTGCAGAAATAATCATATGGCGGGGCTTACGATATTGCTGCGCCACCCCCATAATTGCTAGATTATTAGCCTCAGTGCCGCTGGCTGTAAACACAATCGCATCTGCAGATGCACCAATCAGTTCGGCCACCTGTATACGGGCAGTCTCCATGACTGTTGTGGCCTGACTACCCCAGCTATGCAAGCTGGACGGATTCCCCCAGCTATTTTTCATCGCTGCTTCCATCGCCGCAATCACCTCGATGCGAGGCGGTGTAGTGGCGCTGTAGTCAAGATAAATTTGCATAATATGCCCTGTTTTGCATGCCTATGGTACGCCGCCTTGTGTCTGGCCCTTAGTGAGCTAGCCAAAATAGGGAGGACATCCAAAAAGGACGCCCCCTTTACCCTATATTTTCTCAGGCTCTTTCCCGGATACAACCGGGGCTGTTTTACTTAATGCCAGTTTTGGATGCTCCCCTTCCACTTGCTGACTGTTCCACTCATTGCGGAACAGTAATACCGGACGGCCGTAGCTATCCTTAACCGTCACCGTGTTAAATAACCGACCTGCATCTTTTATCGCTTCCCAACCACCGGTCACCCAACGGGCTACGCTGTAGGGCTTCATCTCTAGCATGGTCTCAACGTTGTACTCGTTCTTGAGGCGAAACTGCACCACTTCATACTGTAGCTGCCCCACCGCTGCCAAAATTGGGTCACGCTTCGACTCATCTGCCGAATACATAATCTGGACAGCCCCTTCTTCTCGTAGCTCTGTGACACCCTTTCGAAACTGCTTAAATTTTGAAGGGTTAGGATTTTTGAGATAGGCAAACATCTCAGGAGAGAAAAACGGAATCCCTTCATATTCCAATTTTTTGCCTTGGTAAATGGTATCGCCAATGGCAAACACCCCAGGATTATTAAGACCGATCACATCACCTGGATAAGCTGCTTCCACGGACTCACGTCCTTGACCAAACAACTTTTGTGGATGGGATAGCCGTACGTTCTTGCCAGAGCGGGCATGATTGACCACCATATCTTTCTCAAATCGCCCAGAGCATACGCGAACAAAGGCGACGCGATCGCGATGCCGCGGGTCCATATTGGCCTGGAGCTTAAATACAAATCCAGAAAACTCTTCTCTAGTTGGCGGTACCATGCCAACTGTGCTTTCCCGAGGGCTTGGTTTTAAGGCAAAATCCAAAAATGACTCTAAAAACAGCTCCACACCAAAGTTAGTCATGGCACTGCCAAAAAAGACCGGGGTCATTTCACCAGCATGTACTAATTCCAAATCCAATTCCGGACCTAGCTCATCTAACATCTCCAGTTCTTCTAAAAACTGGCTATAGACGTCATCATCGCCAATGAGTTCTTCGATGCGGGGATCACCCCATTCCAACACAGTATCTGCAGCAGCTTTACTGCCGTGGGCTGAGCGTTCAAATAAATGAACTTGTTTTTGTCGTCGATCAAAGACTCCCTTAAACCGATCCCCCATACCAATGGGCCAGTTAACAGCGTAGGTAAATAGCTCTAGCTCCTTTTCGATCTCATCTAACAAGGCCAGCGGCTCTTGTCCAGGACGGTCTAATTTATTGAAGAAAGTAAAAATGGGTAGCCCACGCATCTTACAAACCTCAAACAGTTTGCGTGTCTGAGGCTCTAGACCTTTAGCCGCATCTTCCAGCATGACAGCATTGTCTGCCGCGGCTAGGGTTCGATAGGTGTCTTCACTAAAGTCTTGGTGACCCGGCGTATCTAACAAATTAATGCGGTAGCCGCTGTAATTAAACTGCAGCACCGTTGAAGTGATTGAGATACCGCGCTGCTGCTCTAGCTCCATCCAATCAGAGACAGCATGTCGCTGAGCCCGACGTGCCTTAACCGATCCCGCTTCATGAATTGCACCTCCATATAGGAGAAGTTTTTCGGTTAGCGTCGTTTTACCGGCGTCAGGGTGAGAAATAATAGCAAAATTACGACGCTGCTCAACGGCTGAGTCAATAGTTGCTGGAGACGATAGGGTGGTGGGCATGAAGGTGTTTCAGCTCAATGAGCATTGCACAATCCCCAGCCTACAGACTGGGTAACCTCCATTGTACTGTCCGGTGTCTACAGTGTCTGGGGTCTACCAGTCAGCATTGTGATAGTCCACCCTATCGCCCTGGGTCGTAACTACCGTAAGCGGCAGCTCGGATTCTGACTCGCGACGAGAAAACTGCACGACCTGCATGCCTTGGCTATCAGGTTCTACCACCATGACATAGTGGTCATCTTGCCATTGCAGATCAACAACTTGGTGGTGCATTAGCCAAGCTTCAGCCAGCTTCCCTTCGTTAATATCGTTGCCCTCATTCTGGCTATAGCAGCTGGTCCACACTTCATCGGCTAGAGACCACAGACCTGATAAATTGATCGGCTCCATTCTCGCGCTTAAACCATAAGTCGTAAAGCTGAGGATATCGTGCTGCCAAAACTGATTGGCCAATTGCTGAAAGTCTTTGTCTTGTAGAAGGCTGCCATAGCGCTCATCAGTAGCCAGTTGTTTCTGCTGTTGATCTTGGCTGGGGCGCTGCCAGTTAGGCGCTTCACTGCAGACCAAAAACTCTGTTGTCGTTTGGGCGCTAGACGTTGATTGAGGTTCTGTAACAACCGCATCAGCAACTTTGACAAACCTGCTGACTGCCTTAACACCCCCAATCAAGCTGACCATCGCTAAAATCACCAGCCCTTGCTTACTTATCTTCCTTAGTTTAGATTTGGCCATGGCTGATCTCTGATTCGCCCCTCTAACAGTGTTTTCGCTAAATCTAAATTTTCTCTAAATCAAAGTGACGATACCTAAGACATTTAGGAGATAGCTACGTCAGTAGCGTCTATCTCAATGCATAAGCAGATCGGGGAAAGTAACTGCTTTCAAAAACCGACCTAGTGCGATCGCGAATCTAAATACCTCAACACCACTTAAAGAAGAGCTAGAGGCTGATTCGCGTTATCTAAAATCAGCGACTGTCCAGTTCGTTCAAAAACTTACAATACTAAGTGCTGCAGTCAGAAAGACTTTAGAGATGGTTTAACCAGGTCCAACCGACAATCACTGCCAAATATCAAATTAGTGCTGTGCTAACTCAATATATACACCTACTACTTGCGTATACTTTCGCCAAGATTATAGACATATTATGAGGCAAAAGCGGCCATATACATAGATGTCTGGGACACTTTTTAGAAAATGTAATGACTGTCCCATAACAACAAATTGCTGAATATCCTTCCTACACACTGCGGATTGTTGTCCTAGTGCTGAATCGTTAGATTTGCCTTAGTCATCTAGAACAGCCACAGCGAGCGTGGTTATCAAAACCACTGCTGTAGCGGTCTTCTGCATAATTAGCCTGCTACAGCTATTTTTGCTGTTGCCGAGCCTTCTGTTGAGAACTGAGACTATTTCTTTCCCAGAAATATCCGCCAGCATACCCTTGAATTTCGGGTTGATCTGTGGCCTTGTCCAGCCGCTTCTCCGCGATACAAGCATAGTCTTGGTCTAGTTCTATACCGACGTAGCAGCGATTGAGTTTTTTAGCGACGACCGATGTTGTGCCGGAACCCAAAAAAGGATCAAACACCATGTCACCCGGCTGACTGCTGGCCAAAATAATTTTAGCCAGCAACTTTTCAGGTTTTTGAGTAGGGTTTTCGGTGTTTTCCGGCTTGGAACAAAACGGAATTGAAATATCAGTCCACAAATTAGATGGATGTGTAATGCGAAACTTACCGCTGTCCGTGGTTTCCCAGTCTTTAGGATTGCCGTTGCGGTCTCGATACGGAGCCAGCACTCTGCGTTTCAATTTTACTGCCTCAACATCAAACCAGTAGTTTTCAGAGCGAGTGCCAAACCAAATGTCTTCCGAAGAGTTTTTCCAGTTTTGTTTTGATCCCCGTCCCTTCTCGCGCTCCCAGGTGATCCGACTACGCACAATGAAATATCGAGAGAAAATATTGTAAACAGCAGGAGACGATTGCCAATCGCAGCACACATAGGCGGACGCATTGGGTTTAAGTAAGCGAATCACCTGGGACATCCAGTTGTCTAACCAGCCTTCGTAATCTTCCAGTGAACGATGGGTAAAGGTGGATTGGTTAAAAACCTTGGAGCGGTTATAGGGGGGATCAACAACCAACAAATCAACAAAACTGTCTGGTAGCAATGGCAACGCTTCAAACGTATCCTGACAGATTGTGATGTTTTTGAGTAATCGAGAGGTCTCTCCCTTGGCGAGTTTAACGAGCTTCCGACAATAAATACGACGATCATCTGCACTTAAGGTCAAGGTGCGATTATTCGGCGCTCGTTTTTTATCACCGTTCATCCGTTTGAGTTTTGCATCTACAGCAGCATAGCAAGTGTTTGTGAGTTAGATGTGCGGTAGACGCGAGCAAACCGATTAGTATGGAACAATACTTCGGTTAACCAATTCGACAACTTCTCATGTTTGAAGCCCTCTCAGAACGATTTGAATCTGCGTGGAAAACCCTGCGCGGTCAGGATAAAATTTCTGACTCTAATATTAAAGAGGCGCTGCGGGAAGTTAGACGAGCATTGCTAGAAGCTGACGTTAGCTTCAACGTAGTAAAAGATTTTGTTGCTGACGTACAAACCAAGGCTCAGGGCGCTGATGTGGTCACCGGGGTTGCGCCAGATCAGCAGTTCATCAAAATTGTCTACGATGAACTCGTTGCTCTGATGGGAGATGCCAATGAACCCCTAGCGGATGCCAAGACCAAACCTACCATCGTGCTAATGGCAGGTTTACAGGGAACAGGCAAAACGACTGCATCTGCAAAACTAGCTCTTCATCTACGCAAACAAGAGCGTTCAGCGATGCTGGTGGCAACCGATGTGTATCGTCCAGCTGCCGTTGACCAGCTAATCACCCTCGGTAAACAAATCACTGTGCCGGTGTTTGAGATGGGCACCGCGGCAAACCCAGTGGATATTGCCAAAGCGGGAATTGCCAAGGCGCAAGCAGATGGCATTGATACCGTCATCGTTGACACCGCTGGTCGCTTGCAGATTGACCAGGACATGATGGCCGAATTAGAGCAAATTAAAGCCGCTATTAGTCCTGATGAAGTCCTACTGGTGGTCGATGCCATGACGGGGCAAGAAGCGGCGACCTTAACTCAAACATTTCATGACCAAATTGGCATTACTGGCGCCATCCTCACCAAAATGGATGGCGATTCTCGCGGTGGTGCTGCTTTATCAATTCGCCAAATCTCGGGTAAACCAATCAAATTTATCGGTATTGGAGAAAAGGTAGAAGCTCTACAGCCCTTTTATCCCGACCGTATGGCCTCCCGTATTTTAGGGATGGGAGACGTCCTGACTCTAGTCGAAAAGGCTCAGGAAGAAGTTGACATTGCCGATGCCGAGAAGCTGCAGGCCAAAATTCTAGAGGCCCGTTTTGATTTCAACGACTTTCTTAAGCAAACTCGCTTAATGAAAAACATGGGGTCACTAACTGGGATCATGAAATTGATTCCCGGTATGTCTAATAAGCTTTCTGCAGATCAGCTTCAACAGGGTGAAACTCAGCTCCGCCGTTGTGAGGCCATGATTAACTCCATGACTAAGCAGGAGCGAGAAGATCCTGATTTATTGGCCAACTCTCCCGGTCGGCGACGACGGATTGCTAAGGGCTCTGGCTATAGTGACAAGGATATTAGTAAGCTAGTGAGCGATTTCCAAAAAATGCGCTCCATGATGAAGCAAATGGGGCAGGGGGGCGGTTTTCCCGGTATGGGTGGGATGCCTGGTATGGGGGGCTTTCCCGGTATGGGTGGGATGCCCGGTATGGACGGCGGTATGCCAGGCGGTGGGCGACCTGGCTTTCGTGGTTATAGTGCAGGCTCTAAGAAGAGTAAGAAAAAGAAAAAGAAGAAGGGCTTTGGTACTCTTTAGGCTTTGAATTCAGCCGTATTGTAAGCCTATTCATCAGGTCTACCTGGGAAAACTACCAACATAAATTGAAATTGCGGTAAGAGTTTATGAAGAAGCATAGTGTGCTTGGGTTGCTGTGTTTAGGCTTTGGTCTACCCACTTTGCTATCGGCTAACCCTAGCTACGGTCTACCAGGGCATTCTGTGAATGAAGTGAAGACATGGATGCAGGGGCACCCTACGCTGCGGGCCGATCACCGTGAGGGGTTAAGGGTACACCGTGCCGATATTCCATCTCGGCGTTTTACGTTTCAAGCCAGCGTCTTTCCCATAGGTGGACTGCAACGTTCTGACGAAAGTTCTTCTATATGGGCTGATTCTCAACGTCAGCGAAACTTTAGCACCGTGCGCCGTGAGGAGTTTATTCTGGTTGACTACGATGAGCCAGTGACGATTGCTCGCCTAGAAGAATCTCTGCGTACGCTTTATGGACCAGATACGTATGCCGACTATCGTCGAGCTCAGTCTGTCTACAGCTATGTCGTTGAAACCGGCACTATTCAAGGTGAGGTCCGTTTAGGGGCAACCTATGCCTATTGGGTGGAAATTACCCCTGATCTCGATGGTGTTGTGACTACGGGTAGGCTGAACGTTTTGCTACCTGAAGATGTTAATCGATTACAACGTCATCTAGAAAACCAGCGAATCTAGCTAACCATGTCATAGTCACATTTGAGCAAACGCTGTCTAACACTGCGCTGCGCCATAAAAAATGGACTGATGAGGCTGGCTGTGTACAACGTCAGCTCACAAGCTGCGACATCATCGTAGAAAACATCCTGACGATGGCGAATACAGTGACGTATTATTTTGCGGACATCATTGGCCATATATAGCAGGATCATCACGGGGCGTCGCCATGGTGATGTGCTAAGCATACGTGTACGATACCTGCTCAGCCCAATGCCGCGACAGAGCTTGTTCAGATACTCACGCGTTAATCGCGAGCTAGGAATTTGATGTTGCAGACGCATTTGAGGGTTGTACCAGATTTCCCAACCCGCTTGTTGAATGTGCAAAATTGACTCTGTATCTTCACCAGTCAGCATACTTTTGCTAGTGCGACCAGTGAGAACAAGTTCTTCAGGTACATTGTCTAACCAGGCTTGTCGTCGGACTACAATGCCAGCTGATGGCGGAATAACTTTATTTTTAGGTTGATACATCAGCGCCTGGGAGCCTCGCTCAGTCAGTGCTAGTAAAGCGGCAATACGCTCAAAATTTTTAGGAGGGTTGGTTTCAAACTTGCCTCGAATTCGGCTGGCAATGACACCAGCTTGAGGATATTTTTGGGCAAATCGATAGGCTGAAATTAGCCAGGTCATGCCAGGCAATGTATCGTCATCTAGAAATCCAATCAGTGGACTAGCCGCAATGTGAATTGCTCGTTGTCGTGCATAGGCTGCCCCTTGCTTGGCTTCAAAAGCATAGCGAAGAGGCGTTTGTTGAGACCATATACGTTGGTACCGTCTAACAACAGCGGCTGTATCGTCAGTACTATTATTATCGACAACAATAATTTCCCAACTGAGTCGGTCACTGTTTAACTGCCAGCATAGAGCTTCTAAAACGTTTGCTAGTCGTTTAGCACCGTTGTAGGTAGGGATCGCGACTGAAAAATCTAAATCAACTTTTTCAGGAAAGAATCGGCTAAATGTGTGACGTAATCCGACTAATTGATCGGCACGTTGTAAAACGCTAATCATTAATTAAGTGCACTGAAGAATAATAATGTTGCAGAGTTTTAGCGCTACGTCTGCAGCAACAACACCTGTGTGATGTTGATTTCAGCATTCCCTGGGATAAGTTAAGAGTCGCAAATGATACTTATTCATCTAAGTACATTGACGTCTACTTAGTCTTAAAATTTTTGGTGTGAAATATTAGTATTTCAGTTGAGGCGTCTGTTTGAAATAGATATAAGACCTCGTCCACCGGCCAGAATTTACTATCCGTGTGCTGGTAATAATTTGTACTTGATACGCTCTCGTCATAATGGTCTTTCAAGTCTGATTCAGATGCGCTATAGTCCCTGCTGCTAGGCGATCCCAGTTGACAGTCTTAAACTGGTTGGCTATATTGTTTTGCCACACCATAGGTTGACTCACCATGAAAGCATCTGACTGGCTAGAAAACCTACCCGATAGACTTATTGCAGCTAGGAAGCTCGTATTTCCAACCATGACTGATGCTGCTAATGCCCTAGGTGTTAGTAAGCAAGCACTAGAGCAACGGGAGCGCAAACGCTATAAAGGCGCGAAGATAGAAACACTGATAACAATGCTGAAATTGCTTGAAGAGCAAGCGATTATTAGCCCACCCAGTGACGGCGGACAATCCAGTAATTCACAGATACATAATTAGCCACCTGAGAATGCCAAACCGCTCACCATTCTTAAAAAAGGTTTTTAGTTCTTGCAGAACTCCAACGGACCCTACTGGATTCGAACCAGTGACCGACCGCTTAGAAGGCGGTTGCTCTATCCACTGAGCTAAGGGTCCTAGTATTAATGACAAGCTGTAATAGCCACAAGCAGCAACACTTTGCCAAATCAGTTTTCTCTACAACTTAGTCTCTAAGTCTATGCGATTTTAGCCAAGATCTATCATGGCTATCAACTATCTAGATATCTGATGTGTCACTGAAGAATTGTGAACTGGGTACGCTGGGGGCACAAAATGGTTTTAGTCAATGGTTTTCCTACTATCGCATTTCTACTATTGTAGTGAGTTAAGTTAAGCCCACTCATAGGAGCAAAGAAGTAGATTGACAAATTAATCTAATGATTTACTTGCTCAAGCTAAGCCCAGGCTGACAGTACGGGCTTCTCAGGTTGGCATTTATCAGTGGCACTATGTTCATTTTAAAGCGCCAGGATGTTGAAATCGGGAGTTTTCAACATCCTTCAAAGGGACAGAAGATTCCAATCTTGTCTTATCAAGGGCAGACATTTCGCCTGTTGAGTGTTTTCAATGCTGCGCAAGAAGAAGAAGCACGCACTCTCTGGCGAGACCTAACAGACAATCGGGGTAAAGCATGTGTGCTGCTAGAAGAACCTGAGCGTTTTAGTGTGTGGGGCAAGATCCAGATTGAGCGCTCATTGGGGAAGACACCACAGCCAGAAGCGTTGGCCAATGGTGGTGTGAGTGCTGTGTTTGTCAAAGCTGGAGTATTGATTATTCAGGCGATGTATGAAGACATTGAAGATTTGATGGGAGGTAAACAGGCCAAACGCTTTGAAAATGATTTAGCGGAAGTTGGTCAGCAAATGCGCCTACCTCAGATGAACTCAGAAGATTCAGTGACTGGGCTACTGAAATTAGATCCGTTTTCAGCTGCTTTACCACCCTGGCAGACGAATCACCTCAACACTATTTTTAAGGAACTGCATCGGATTGGTAAAAATTATTTTGGGCGTTCTAACTTTACAGAACGAACCTTAGAGGCTCTAGATGAACTTTCACCGCCAGAGCGTGATGCTTTCTTGACCTGGCTGCGACAGCTATCGAGTGGTGAACTTTGGCAGTAGCCAGAACACTTAGAGCATCGAGCTTATGGCATTGCTTTTTTTTGCAAACCAGTATTTCTATCTATGATTGCGGGTATGCTGCGAAAGACTTGCTCTTAAATCGTCTAGTTTGCCTGACTGTGACCGAGTAGGCTCAATGGTGCAGTTTCTACGTCAGAGTTTTCACCATTGATTTATAGTTACTTACTAGTCGTCATTGACCATAAGTGGGATCAAGTTTTGTCCCAAGTGCCAAATGGGTAATTACAAATGCCCATGGGCATTATCTTTGGTGTTATCGCATTCGGGAGTAGACCATTGACTCAGTCCTCCAAGATTTCTACAACCAGTTCAGGCCAGTCTACTTTGCTGCTTTGCCTAGGTTGGGGCATAGTATCCATACTCTTCTTTTTACTGTTCGGAGCACTCGCACCCGGAGAAGAGTCACGTCCAAACTGGTTTTTAATCTCAATTAATTTTTTAGAAATCTTTGCCTTTCTCTTGGCTGCTGCGCTGTGTTTTAGAAATTCTGGTAGTTCGCAGATTATTAGCGGCAGAACGGTTTGGTTATCCCTGGGAGTTGGGATGTTAGCCTACGCAGCCGGGACGGTATTTTTCTTTTTGTGGGGTACGGTTTGGTGGTTAGATCCCTCTGTATCAATGGGGGATGGTTGTTATTTTATTAGCTACGTTGCCATGATAATGGGCATGTTGCTGGCAGCCTTGCCGCGCCGTATCGATTTGACGATGCCGCAATGGGTCATGATTGTTGCGATTGGTGCAACCGGTATTGTGTTGGCCTGTGTTTTGAACTATGGGTTTCCGACAGCTGCGGCGCAGCTATCTCCTCAACCAGCTGTGGCGGCGGAGGCTCAATTGGCTCAGGCACCTGAATCAGTTGTAGAGCCCACTGAATCGGTTGTAGAGCCTATAGAAGAAGCTGCTGAGGAGCAGGCGGCTGAGGAAGAAGTCGTTGCAGGATTATTACCTGCGCCAGGTTGGGCTCAGGCGTTGGATACAGCGTTAGAGCAGTTTGCTGACCCAGTTGCATTGATGTATGTAGTTGCTGATTGCTTTTTGGTTGTAATTGCGGCTGCCCTTTTAGTTGCATTTTGGGGTGGACGCTTTTCACAGTCTTGGAAGCTGATTGCGATCGCAACGTTCTGTTTATATATTGCCGATATGGCCTTTGCCGCTGTAGGTGATAACTATAATGAAGGCGCTCTTTGGGAAGTGTTCTGGATTTGGTCGGCCCTTTTCTTTGCAGCGGGTGCTGCCATCGAATATGACGTTTCTAAACGCTCTCGTCGGGGATCACGTCGTCGCGCATAACAACCGGCCCAAACCTGGCATACTAGAGAGACATTTTTACCTCCCCTTGGGGCTGTTGCTAGTATGGCACCGCGAAAATTGTCTGACGCTGATAAACGCGATGTAATTGAGATTTATCGGCAACCAGGAGAAACGACGTCCACCATTGCCAAACGGTATGGGGTCAGTACTAGCACCATCAGTCGTATCCTCAAAACTCAGCTACCTGCCGACGAGTATCGGGCACTTATTTCACAGAAGCGTTCGTCTACATCGGAACAGCCCTCGGTGTCGGCACCGCATACTGAGCCGGGTAAGTCAACTGGCCCCGAAAAACCAATCCGGAGATCTCGTAAGCGCTCTAATACCCCTCAACTCGATGAAGACGAAGGGCAGCTGGAGCTGTTAGCGGCTAAGGATAATGACACTGAAGCTGCTGAGGAACAAGATGATGTATCAGCTGTGGCGACCGAGCTGTTAAAGCAACCAAAACTGCGCCGCAAGAAGACTATTGCGGACGAGGATGACGACCTTGACGAGGATGATCTAGATGACCTCGACGAAGATGATGATCTAGACGACCTCGATGACGAGCTTGACGCTGACTACGACGACGAGGATGACGACGAGGATGATAGCGAAGGCGAGTCTAGTCTAATTGGCACCGCCGTTGAAATTATGCCAATAGCGGATGCAGTTTTCCCCAGAACCTGCTATCTCGTGGTAGATCGTCTATCTGAGCTCATTACCCATCCCCTCAATGAATTTGCTGAGCTGGGTAAAATTCCTGCCGATCAAGAATCAGCCCAGACCCTACCAATCTTTGACAACCATCGGGTGGCTCGGCGGTTTTCGCGTCGTAATCAGCGGGTCATTAAGGTGCCTGATGGCCAGCTAATTACCAAGGCAACGTCCTATCTCCAAGCAAAGGGGATCAACCATTTATTGATTGATGGCAACATCTATTCTCTATTGGGTTAAAAATTAGAAATTTTGTAGGGATGTTTCATGGAACGTCCCTACAAAATTGAACGCTTCTACAGGTCAAAATTAAAGCCTGTTTTTTGACGCTCTAGATACTTAGTGTGCTCAAATTGATAGAGCTGAGCGGCACGGTGGGAGACATTAATTTCTTTTTCATCCAGGGCTACAAGGATGTCTAGCTTGAGTAGCTTTTTACGAAAGTTACGCTTGTCAAAAGGCCGAGCTAAAACGACTTCGTAAAGTTGCTGCAGTTGTGTCAGGGTGAATTTAGTCGGTAATAGCTCAAACCCGATGGGGCGATGGCGAATATGAAAGCGTAGCGCTGCGATCGCACCCTCCACAATGACTGCATGATCAAAGGCTAAATCTGGCAGCTCGTTTAGAGACCACCAGCGTGCTTGTTTAGCATCGGTTGCTGCCTTGATCTGATGGTCCCAAAGATTAACCAGCGCATAAAAAGCAACTGTCACCGTGTGACCCCGAGGATCGCGGTTGGGCTTTCCATAGGTGTGTAGCTGTTCTAGAAAGAGTCCGGTAACACCAGTTTCTTCCTGTAACTCACGACGAGCCGCCTGATCTAAAGATTCTTCTAGATGTACAAAACCGCCAGGTAGAGCCCATTCTTCAGCAAAAGGCGGTAGCTGCCGCTCAATTAATAAAACCTGTAACCCATTGGTTCGATCAATACCAAAGACCACACAGTCTACTGTGAGTGCGGGTCTGGGATAGTCATAGGTATAGGCCATGAACCGATTTGACGTTTGGAGGTGGATTAGATATAACCAAGTTGTATCTTAGTGTAATTATTACACTATAACTGAAGCCTTTTATTTGATTACATATGCTCGGTGCAATTGCAGGCGATATTATCGGTTCTGTCTATGAGTTTGATGCCCACAAAACAAAGGAATTTCCTTTGTTTACAGACCAAAGTATTTTTACGGATGACACCATTTTGACGGTGGCCGTAGCCGACGTGCTGCTCCAGGGTGGCACCTACACTGATGCTCTTAAGCGTTACTATCGGCGCTATCCCAATCCGTCGGGGGGATATGGCGCTCGGTTTCAGACTTGGGCCATCTCGTCAGATAGTGAGCCCTACAACAGCTGGGGCAATGGTTCTGCCATGCGTGTCAGCCCCGTGGCCTATGTTGGCCAAGATCTAGCCGCTGTTTTAGAGATGGCAGAGCAAACGGCGATAGTCACCCACAATCATCCTGAAGGCATTAAGGGGGCTCAAGCAACGGCGGCAGCTATCTTCTTAGCGCATCAAGGACAGTCTAAAGCTGCCATTAAACAGTATGTCGAAGCTCAGTTTGGTTACGATCTAGAGCGCAGTGTCGATCAGATTCGGCCTGATTATCGGTTTAATGAGTCCTGCCAGGAAACGGTGCCAGAGGCCATAATTTCTTTTTTAGACTCCACTAGCTTTACCGATGCGATTCGCAATGCGGTTTCCCTTGGGGGCGATGCTGATACCCTGACGTGTATTACGGGTGGTATTGCCGAAGCCTTTTATGGAGAGGTGCCGGGAGTCATTCTAGATCGGGTTTGGGGGCTGCTGCCGGATGATTTGAAATCTGTAATTGTGCAGTTCAAGGCGACCTATATGCCTGTGCTTAAGGCATAAGCATGCGATTGCTGATTTAGGCATAGCCGTAGAGTAGCTGCTATTTCATGGCCTCTCGCAGCTAAAACTATTCCGAGGATCAGCAGTGCCCGAAAAATTATTCCGGAGATAACCCCAATGTCTGATGCCTTGCCAATTCCTGAGTTTTTTGCAGCTGACCGTGTCGGTGATGTATGGCGTGTGCCTTATGAAGAACGTGCAGTGCAGGCTCAAGCTTGGGCTAAAACCCATGGACTTCAGCCTGCAGTAAGCGACCAACAGCGTTTGTGTTTGCTCGCAATTGATGTACAAAATACCTTTTGTATTCCAGAATTTGAGCTGTTTGTGGGAGGTACTTTAGGGCGGGCAGCCGTTGACGATACCCGTCGTCTGTGTGAGTTTGTCTATCGCAATCTGGGACAAATCACAGAAATTGTGCCCACGCTGGATACCCACCGAGCTGTGCAAATTTTCCACGCGACCTTTTGGGTAAATGCTGATGATCAAATGCCAGCACCCATGACCATGGTGGAACTAGACGATGTGCGTAACGGTCGCTGGCGAGTCAATCCGGCCGTTGTTGCTGGTCTAGATATTTCGCTAGAGCAGCTGGAGGCTTTTGCGCTGCACTATGTTAAAAGGCTGAGCGAGGATGGTAAGTACCCGTTAACTATATGGCCCTATCACTCGATGCTAGGCGGTATTGGGCACAGTTTGGTGTCGGCTTTTGAAGAAGCCTGCTTTTTTCATAACTTAGCCCGTCAGACCCAAACACGATTTGAGTTAAAGGGTAGCAATCCGCTAACTGAGAACTATTCGGTGCTTCGGCCAGAGGTGCTAGATGACCCGGCAGGTCAGCCTGTGGCCCAAAAGAATTCACGGTTAATCCAGCACCTACTGACGTTTGATGCGGTTGCGATCGCAGGTCAGGCCAAGAGTCACTGTGTTGCCTGGACAATCGATGACTTACTCAACGAGATTCAACAGATAGATGCCACGCTAGCGCAAAAAATTTATTTGTTAGAAGACTGTAGCTCACCCGTTGTCGTGCCAGGTGTTGTTGATTTTTCAGACGCGGCGGATGATGCCTATCAACGCTTTGCAGATGCTGGTATGAATATCATCCAGTCGACCAGCAATATTTCAAGCTGGTTATCCCAATAGATGACATTCCGTTGTTGATACTGTGTGAATAGATAGGCGCGCTCTATCTTTTTGCGTCTGTATTTAGACAGCTGAGTTGCGGTTGCAAACGTTTATTTGTTGCCGCTTAAAAATACTTGAGTCTGAATATTTGCCAGTCTTTCATAATAGTTACTTCAGGTGCTTAAGGACATCGCTTGTTGATTGATGGAACTCTTAAAGGATTACAAACTATTAACGTCAATTAGGAAAAGATCAATCTTTCTATGTAGCTACTCATTACTCGCTAATAGTGCTGCTTATAGCCGAGTTGGCGAGGTTCAGGTTTGAAAAACCCTCTAAAAATAAGGCCGTTAGATTATAAAAACCTTGGTTCACATAGTGTCAGATATTGTTGCAGTGCCCAATTTCTGTTCTTTTTATCAAAACTTCTGTTTTGCCACAAAACTTAGCGACATCTCAAAATGTGGCAAATTTCTCATTATTCCATCATGTCTCGAATAATTTAACTACAGTAAAGCTAGCGCGATATGCTTGATGGCTAATTCAAACTTATTTTTAAGCCTTTAGATATTTTTGTTCGCGTTAGTAAAGTGTTGCTCTGCCCCGTTCAAACCTTTCGCCGGACCTTTGTTATGCATTGCCCCTGCTGTCAAACATCCACCTTAAAACGCGTCCGATTAGATGAATATTTATCCGCCCATGCTTGTGAAACTTGTGAGGGGCAATGGGTCTCCTCCTACGACTACTGGCATTGGTTAGAGTGGCAGCCAGAGAGTGGAGAAATCAGGCAGTGTGATTCTGTCGCCCTGGGTGACTCTGTTTCTGATAACCGGCGCGCGTCTTTTTGCCCTGAATGTCATCACTTAATGCGACGTGCAAAAGTTGGCCATGGCTTATCGTTTTATCTTGATCGATGTGCTCACTGCGGCGGTAACTGGTTCGATAAAGGAGAGTGGGAAACTCTGAAAGCCCATAATATGCACGATAGGGTTCATCTGGTCTTCTCGGAACCTTGGCAAGCCCAAATCCGCCAGGCAGAATTCAATCGGGTGCTAGAGGAAACCTATCGCAGCGCCTTGGGTGACGAGGACTATGCCCAAGCTCTCCAGATTCGAGCTTGGCTTGAGCAACATCCGCACCGTGATTATATTTTGTCGGTTTTAAACCAGGTACCCCCATCTGATGATGAATCTCGTTATATACCCGTCAAGAAACCTATGTCACAAAATGATGTATCCAAAGAAAAAGTCAACCATCACCCTGTAGCTCATGGTCATCACGGTCTATCACCGACTTATGACTATCCTAAGCCAGCCAAATAAAGACTTCTGGATGGCACTGCCGCCAAGGAGGGTGTAGCTAAACTTCCGCGGCTAGCTGTCTTCGTAGGTTGTTAATGTTAAAACTTGGGGAGGTGTGGCGTCAGGAGGATAGAGAAACTGCACTTCTACAGACCGTTCTTCTCCAGGTTCTAGAGTCAGCTCTACTAAAGGTGGACCTACCTGGCCTCGACGCTGTACCAGGTGAATGTATTCGGCTCTGGGTTCACCCTGATCGTTTTTATATAAAAACAACACCGTCCCTCTAAAAAAGATACGAGAGTCATGAGGTGTCAAAAAGGTAAGCGCGTTTTTAAGGTTTTCATTTTGTAGGGGGGTTTGTACCGACAACGCAACGGTTTTAGGTTGATCAGTTGGATTATGCAGCGGTAGCGTAAGGTCATATTCGGTGCCATAGTTGCCATGGGCGCGATAGGCCGTGTCGCCATAGCGCCTGAGCATAGGAGCACTTTGGATTTGACCTGTACCAAAGGTATTGTGGTCCACTGTGCTGATGGCGTAGGAGATCTGCTGACCTATCTCAGGAATTTTGAGACGAGAGGAGCGACGATCTGTGAGTTGAGCCTGCCAGCGTGACCCCTGACTGCCTCCAGCCACTCGACCGTAGATAAATGGGTTAGCAGAGCGACCGGGCCGTGTGGGTGCCAAATCGCGAGGAGTGACAAGCTCTCCATTAATCAAAACCTGAAGCCATTCATCTAGTGTTGGCACTCGCTCGCCACCATCGGCAGTCAGGGGGGCAAACATGGCAAGGCTGGCTACATATACCGGCCCACTGCTTGATACACGCATTAATGTAGAGCGGGCATTGCTGCGATCGCCTCCGAGGGTGCTGGGTAATGGAGGTAAAAGCTCACTACCGGCACTGAGGCTGCCATCTGTTGGGACAGAGAGGCGGCGCACTGGCAGCGGTGCATTCATCAACAGATAGTTTTCTCGGGGAGGAATGGTAATGCTGTCAGGCCATGAGGACTGACGGCGGTCACTGAGAATTTCATTCATGAGACGACTGCCTGGACCTGAAAACTGATTGCTGGCCAGGTTAAACTCCACGTCATTACGGCCATACCAGGGGGCTTCTTGGCTGAGATAGCTTGCGGCTTCTCGAAAGCTGAGGGTGACTGACCTGCGGCTGGGGTTATGGATTACAAGCCCTATGTAACGGGTGCGAGTGTCGGTGTCACCTCTGGCCTGAACAACGTGGTGGTCAAAGATATCAAAACGACCTTCAAAGGCATAGTCCAGATGGGCCGATGGAGTAGCTTTACCGCGGGATGGAAACGTAGATAGAAGAATACCTTCTGTCTCCACCAGTTCGGGGCTATTGCTATTGAATACGGGGACATCATCTAACCCTCCTGAAAGAGGGCGAACTTCTTGAATTTTTGGAATAACCTCTTGGCGGCTAGCTTGTGTGATCATGCTGCCATTAATAGTCCCAAATGTATTGGACTCAATGGAGTAGCCTGTGTGCTGTGGTGCTTGTGCTAGAGCAGTAGGGAGAAATGGAGCAGCAGGAGTTAGCGCAAGTAAAAACAGCAATGGACTCATAGATCTGATAGAGGTGAGAGCGTTATTCAGTTAACAGGCCAATGGCTGTCGCCTAACCTACCATTCAACCTGTAGCTGATGGTATAAGTTGTGCCGTTCAACAGACTGGTTTCTCAAACGGGTTAACCGATTTTGCTGTTCAATAGAGTTTGAATTTTCTCAGCTGTTAACTGTTCGATGTGAGGGATCACTAGATCGGCCCCTGCTTTCTCAAGTGTCTGACTGTATTGACTTTTATAGGTGCTATCTGTTTGAACATGCGGTGGAAGCACACCTACCCCTAGCCACAATCGTTCAGGAAATTGAGATTGCGCGGCTTTGATTGTAGCTATATCAGCGACGGTATCACCGGCATAGAGCACAGGTAGACCAGCGGGTACGGTTGCTTCAAGCTGGTCTACAGTCATACATAACCCTGTGGGGTCTGGTTTACCAGGTGCATCAGTCATGGCAACCAAAATTGGCTGGGTTAGGCCGATGCGTTGTTGTAAAACGTAGTTTGCTGATCCTCGTGTGGCTCCGCTAAAAAAAGCAGAGGGTACGCCACTATTAGCCAAATTGGTCAGATATTCTGCGGTCATGAGGATCGGCTCTTGAGTGATATACCCGGTCCATTGAGCCGGGTCATCGCCCGCGCCTCGATAACGTTCTTGAAAATAGGCAACAATGGAGTCGTAGTCACTGTTGTAAGTCGTTTTCACGGCTTTGCTATGACGTTGGATCAGTTCCTGAGAGGCTTTCCAATCGTTGTTCCAAATCCCTTCACTTTTGAGCTGATCAATATCGGTGGGGCTTGGTCGATAATGCCCTTGGGTAAAATGCTCAACCGTATCTGCAATAGCTCGACGATAGGAGCCGCTAACGTCGCGGACAACACCATCAATGTCAAATATGGCTAAGGCAAAAGGGATAGACATTATTTTTTAGGTTAAAGCGACTAAATTTTGATGTGTTTAAGACAGCGAATACGCTAGAATTATAGACCGTGTAGTTTTGAAGCCAAGAGGCGTACAGCGGAGGTTTGCATTGTCTCGATTTATCTTAAAGGTTCTCTGGCTCGACAAAGATGTGGCTCTCGCCGTGGATCAAGTAGTGGGCAAGGGATCGAGTCCGCTAACCTCTTACTTTTTCTGGCCTCGCAATGATGCGTGGGATCAGATGAAGATAGAGCTTGAGTCCAAAACTTGGATTGTTGAAGAAGAGCGCATCGATCTGTTAAACCAGGCCACTGAAATTATTAATTATTGGCAGGAAGGGGGCAAAAGTCAGCCTATGCAAAAGGCAGCTGAGCAATTCCCCAATGTTGCTTTCACTGGTAGTTCATGATCTAGTGCCACTTAGCATTGCGTAAAAGCCCATGTTTTCTACCAGAGAGCATGGGCTTTTTATTGGTTTGTAATTTACAGCAATCGGCTGCATTTAGCCAATTGCGCCGCACATGGTGCTGCTATCTAACGTTTTCAGCGAGCATCAATGTGGTGAACTATGTGTGCAAAGCCATACTTAACACTCGCTTTTACTGTGGTCTTCTGTATGAGGCCATAACACAAAGACCCGGGCTGTCTGAAAACAGCCTGGGTCTAAAAACTTAGGGTAGCGGCTAGTTTAGATACTACCGCCAGCTGCTTGGACTCGTGCCCGTGCCTTTTTTAGAGATTTCCGTGCTTTGATAATGGCCTGTTTATCTTCAGAAGAAACACCGTCGGCTTCTGACTTAGCGGATGCATATTCTGCTTGAGCTGCGGACAGGTCAATGTTATCGCCCCGTTCAGCGCTATTAACCAAAATGGTAACTTCATTGTTTTCCACTTCAGCAAAGCCGCCCATTAGTGCGATCGCAACCCAATCTTTATCAGCTCGAACTCTCAGCACACCGATATCTAATGCAGTCAGCAGCGGAGCGTGACCGCTCAAAATACCTAGTTGACCAGTCGTGCTAGGTAGCACGACCTCTTCTGCCTCAGCATCCCAGACAGTTTTGTCGGGAGCTACCACACGAACTGCTAATGACATAAAACTCTCAAACCTAAAAGTGAACCAGCAAATAGCGAGCCATTACAATATCCGAGAAACCTTTCAAGCTCATCAGACACTAATCTGTTGCATGACTCGCTACTCACCAAGCTTGTAATCTGCGCCAAATGAGGTAAGCGATAGCTTAACCTGCAGCCTTCATTTTCTCAGCAGTCTCAAGCACTTCATCAATGCCGCCCTTTAGATAGAAGGCCTGCTCAGGAATCTCATCTAGCTCACCAGAGAGAATCATGTTGAAGCCTTTGATGGTGTCCTCAAGAGTCACATACTTACCAGCCAGGCCAGTAAAGATCTCTGCTACAAAGAAAGGCTGAGAAAGAAACTTCTCAATCTTACGAGCGCGGGCAACAGCGAGACGATCATCTTCAGAAAGCTCATCTAGACCCAAAATAGCGATGATATCCTGCAGTTCTTTATAGCGCTGCAGAATAGACTGAACTGCACGAGCAGTTGTGTAGTGATCATCACCAACAACATCAGGTTGAAGCATTGTGGATGCAGAATCCAGAGGATCTACAGCAGGATAGATACCTTTTGATGCCAACGCACGAGAAAGTACTGTTGTGGCATCCAAGTGCGCAAATGTAGTTGCAGGCGCAGGGTCAGTCAGGTCGTCTGCAGGAACGTATACTGCCTGAATAGACGTAATTGAACCTTCAAGAGTAGAGGTAATCCGCTCTTGGAGGTCCCCCATATCTGTACCCAAGGTGGGCTGATAACCTACTGCAGAAGGCATACGGCCTAGCAGGGCAGACACCTCAGAACCAGCCTGTACAAACCGGAAGATATTATCAACAAACAACAGTACGTCTTGCTTGTTAACATCGCGGAAGTACTCAGCCATTGTCAGAGCAGACAACGCCACACGCATACGAGCCCCAGGTGGCTCATTCATCTGGCCATACACAAGGGCAACTTTAGACTTACCCAGGTCATCCTTGTTGATTACACCAGAATCAATAAATTCGTTGTACAGGTCGTTTCCTTCACGAGTACGCTCACCTACGCCAGCGAATACGGAAACACCACCATGCTGCAGTGCAATATTGTTGATTAGCTCCTGAATCAGTACGGTTTTACCCACACCAGCACCACCAAACAGGCCGGTTTTACCACCCTTACGATAAGGCGCCAAGAGATCAATAACTTTAATACCCGTTTCAAATACAGAGGGCTTTGTCTGCAATTCAGTTAACTTGGGAGCAGCTCGGTGAATGGGCAGCGTGGTGGACATGTCCACATCACCCTTTTCATCTACAGGCTCACCAAGAACGTTAAAGATGCGACCCAATGTGGGAGGACCAACAGGTACATTAATAGGCGAACCTAAATCAGTAACCTCCATGCCCCGTATCAATCCGTCAGTAGAACGCATTGCTACGGCTCTTACCTGGCTGTCTCCTAGTAACTGCTGTACCTCACAAGTAACAGAAACAGTCTGACCAGCGGGATTAGTGCCTTCAATCTTGAGGGCGTTATAAATGCTAGGCAGCTCGCCAGCGGGGAACTTAACGTCTACAACAGGGCCAATAATCTGAGTGATATAGCCATTATTTGTTTTCTCTGCAGTGGTGACCATGCTTGCGCCTTATCCTAAGGGTATTAGCTACTGCGGCGACTTTTAATTTTATTTTTACTTTCAAAGTGCCATGTAAAAGATTATCACTAGATGTATCACCCATGGCACTGGTATTTGCTATAGTCGGAGGTCTTCTACGCTACACCGAAGACAAAAGTATTGCTTCATTTCAGGCGTTAGTCCCTTCTTTTATCGACGCTTCGATCACCCTCTGTTAAACAGAATAACTAACGCTTATCGACGCTGTCTTACCCACCTACTACACAGAATGGCTAACGCTCCCATGAGAGGTGTCGACGGCTCGGGTACGGGCTGAGCGGGCTTAGACGGAACCAACTCTGGTGGCGAAACTGGTTTTGGTGTCGGCAAAGCTGCAGGCTGAGGTGGGCTGGCAGGGATAGCAGGTTTGCTAATCACCGATGTGCCCTGTCTGGGAGGCTGTGGTGAAATCTTGGGTGTGGGCGTTGTATTAGCCCGATAGTCGGGCCGTTGACGAATATAGAATTTATGATTGGGGATTGTATCGGTGACAAAGTAGTTAAATCGAACGATTTCACCAGGACGTACACCAGCTCCTCCATAGAAATTTATAAAGTCACGCACATCAGTGATCTCATCCGCTCTTTCGTAGTGGCTTGATGTGTACGGGCGAACAGACCCAATTCCTTGAGCAAATGACAGGCCGTCATTTTCGCTGCTGGCATACCCGGCGTTCTCTTGTAGCTCATGGTCGTAAAATCGCCAAAAAGCATCTGTCAGATTTCGCGATACCAGGCTAATGGCAAACCCAGGTCGATTAAATACTGAATGTTGTGGGGTCTGAGGCAGATGATCGACTGCGACTGAAATATCGAGTCCCCAAACGTCTTGATAAACCACAAATGGATCGTTGGGAGTCCCCTTACCAGTTACATCAGTAATTCGAAAATTTTGTGAGGCTTCGCTAAAGACGAGCCCGTTTTGGCTACAGCGACCTGCCAAACAGGCTGCTGTAGCAGGAGCGCTAAGCAATGCCAGCACCCCAGCACTAACAAGACTGACCACGCTAATTTGACGGGCATCGGTGGTGAAAATTTTCATGGATAACGTACCAGAAACTCAGAGATGTCTAAATTATTTGATGTATCAAAAAATACTTGTGTATTGATAGCTATTGCCCAAGGATTTTTCTGTTGTTAGGAGGCTTAAATTCTCTTTTGAAATAGCTTTTGGAGCTACTAAAGCGTGGCATCTTCTAGCTAAAATATCCTTGAAATTACGCAAGCTTTATGAAAAATAGACATAAAATTTTCTTGAAATGAAGTGTAAATACGTAGATCTGATATTGCTGAAAGCGATGTTGCGATGGGGATGTCATCAAAAAAGCGGGCCGTTTAAACAACGACTCCGCTTGAGGTCATATGTGATTTTGGATAGCTCAGCCTTGTCTCGTCGGTTTAACGCTATCTGGTGGTATTGCCAGTGGGCTGTCGGATATCAACCTCTGTGCCTGCATCAATAGAGATGATGCCGTCTAAGTCAGATGAACCTCCTGTTGCTGTTGCTTCACCGTAAAACTGCACAGTGTCATTGGCCCATATGCTGATAATGCCAGCCCGTGATTCTGTCGAGTCCACAGAGAGGCGAGAGTCGCGATCAAGCAAAACGTATGCGGCATTAAACCCATCGGCTACCGGCATGCCGCCAATAGAAATGGTGCCTGCGTGACTAATGCCGTCAGCGGAAATATGGCCCCCGATTAGATTAATTTGGTCACCTAGAAGAGTGACTTGACCCGGTGAGCCGGAGTCTTGAGATGGAGTATTGTCAGACACATCTAGGCTGCCTCGAACCAGCACTGTACCTGGCGTTGGTGTAAGTGAGGGCGAACCAGTTAGCGTTTGAGAGCCATCCGCATTGACTTGGATATGGGTTGCGCCTTGGTTCCCCCCTCCTGTCAGGAGCTGGGCTAGGTCTGTGTTGGGTAGGGCTGCGATCGCAGAATCCTTCGATGGGGACGATACTAATGCCAGGGTATCTGCTTCAACAACATCCAGCATGATTAAACTCCCAGGAGGACTGAGGCGCAGCAGATTATTGCCAGAATTTGCCGTCAGAGTGACGACACCGCCTGGGGCAATAATATCGCCATCATTTTGGACGTATTGACCAATTAAAGTCACAGACGACCCGGCGGCAACCTGAAGCTCACCTAGGTTTTGAATGCTGCCTGTCGGCAATGTTGTCGAGAGCGGATCATAGGAACCAGTTGACTCAACCAGCATGAGATAGCCAGTGGGGGTGCCATCTAAATCGCCAATTGCTGGCGTACCTGAACCAGATGCCCCATCACGGTTTGGCAGGGCTATTTCGTTAACTTCTCCATCTACCGATAAAAGATATCTATCTTCAAATAACAGTCCCGATGCTGACGTGGCAGTCAAATTAGCAGGCAAACTCAGTCTGACATTTTCCCCAAAAATCACACCTGCCGGATTAACCCGAAAAACATTAGCGTTGCTCGCCAAGTTTGGATCGCTGCTGGTTAGCTTGAGTAGGCCGTCAATCGATGAGGGCTGGCTATCATTGATCAAATTAATGATATTGGCAACCTCAGGATCAACCACGAAGTTAGCGGCATCAGCGCCATTGAGATTAAATTGCTCAAACTGATGAATCAGGTTGGGCTCAGTCCCACCCGTCGACTGACCGCCTACAACATCAATTTGGTTAGATTGCCGAACAACCGTTGTGTCGGATGTTGCTGGCTGAATGCTGGTGTTAACTTGAGCAAACGCTATCCCCTGAAAACTCAGTATCCATAGCGGAGCGATTGGTAACAACAGGGATGAAAGTTTAAACATCATGGGGGTAGCAGTTGCTAGGCAGCGTGTCAGCATATGCACTAGACGATATGTATCAAGAACTACAGATGTCACCCACTTATATAAATAATACGAGGAATCTTTAATCAAACCTGAAGCAGTCGTAAAGATAAGTGTGTTGAAATCATAAAGTTTTCTTAATGAACTCAAGACTGGCCAAGTTCGGGAACCCGTACCCCTAGATCTGTTGCAATCGCTTCTCTTCAAACGATAAATTAGCACTCGGCAATGGAGAGTGCTAACCCATGTCCAGGTTGCAGCTTCTTTCCCTATCAGATCTTTCCAGTTGAAAGTGGAAACAGGGACTGCTCAGGCGAATTAAACGCTTTGATGCAATTGCCGAATGAATGATCTATCAAAGTTCGGAGAAAACTATGGCAGCCATTTCTTTGAGTGTTTCAAGCGTCACTCCCCTCGGTGATCGCGTTCTTATTCAAGTCAGCGCATCTGAAGAAAAAACCGCTGGTGGCATTTTGCTACCTGATACAGCTAAAGAAAAGCCTCAGATTGGCGAAATTACTGCCATCGGCCCTGGTAAGCGTGGTGATGACGGTAGCCGTCAAGCTCCCGATGTAGAAGTTGGCAATAAAGTGCTCTATTCCAAGTATGCAGGTACTGATATCAAGCTTGGTGGAGACGACTACGTACTGCTTTCCGAGAAGGATATCCTTGCGGTTGTTGGCTAAAGGTCAACTCAATTTTGAGTTTTAAGTGTTGGGTTAAAGGTATTGCGAAAAGTCAGAGATAGTTGACTTTTCCTGTGGAAGACATCAAGTCTAAAAGCCTTAACTAAGAACAAAGGCCCAAAGCCATGCGCTTGCGCGTACCAAAACTCAAAATTAATAACTCAAGAAGCGAGCTTCTTGTTTCCACCCCTCCCAAACGTTCTGAAACATAGGTTGATTCATGGCTAAGCGCATTATATATAACGAGAATGCTCGTCGTGCCCTTGAAAAAGGCATGGATACTTTGGCTGAAGCCGTTGCTGTTACCCTTGGCCCTAAGGGACGCAACGTTGTACTTGAGAAGAAATTTGGCTCTCCTCAAATTGTTAACGATGGTGTCACCATCGCGAAAGAAATTGAGCTTGAGGACAATATTGAGAATACGGGTGTTGCTCTGATTCGTCAGGCGGCTTCTAAGACAAACGATGCGGCTGGTGACGGTACGACCACTGCAACTGTATTGGCCCACGCCATCGTTAAAGAAGGTCTGCGTAACGTAGCAGCGGGTGCAAATGCGCTCGCACTTAAGCGCGGTGTTGAAAAAGCCACTGCTTACCTAGTAGAGCGCATTGCTGAGAAGGCCAAGCCCGTTGGTGATTCAACTTCTATCGCCCAGGTCGGTACTATCTCCGCTGGTAACGACGAAGAAGTTGGCAAAATGATTGCCGAAGCCATGGAGAAAGTGGGCCGTGAAGGCGTCATCTCCTTGGAAGAAGGCAAGTCTATGACGACTGAGCTGGAAATCACTGAAGGTATGCGTTTTGATAAGGGCTATATCTCCCCTTATTTCGCCACCGACACTGAGCGGATGGAAGCGGTTCTAGACGATCCCTATATTCTGCTCACCGACAAGAAAATTGCCCTAGTGCAGGATCTTGTACCTGTGCTTGAGCAAGTGGCTCGTTCTGGTAAGCCGTTATTAATCATTGCAGAAGACATCGAGAAAGAAGCCCTGGCTACTCTCGTTGTGAACCGTCTACGCGGTGTACTGAACGTAGCTGCCGTTAAGGCCCCTGGCTTTGGCGATCGTCGTAAGGCCATGCTCGAAGACATCGCTGTATTGACTGGTGGTCAAGTAATTACTGAAGACGCTGGCCTCAAGCTTGATGGTGTCAGTATCGAGATGCTGGGCACCTCCCGTCGCATTACCCTAACCAAGGACACCACTACCCTGGTAGCTGAAGGTAACGAAGCCGATGTTAAAGCTCGCTGTGAGCAGATTCGTCGTCAAATTGAAGAGTCTGACTCTAGCTACGACAAAGAGAAGCTGCAGGAGCGTTTGGCTAAGCTCTCTGGTGGTGTAGCCGTCATTAAGGTTGGTGCTGCTACCGAAACCGAGATGAAGGACCGCAAGCTACGTTTAGAAGATGCCATCAACGCCACTAAGGCCGCTGTTGAAGAAGGCATCGTTCCTGGTGGCGGTACTACTCTGGCTCACCTGGCTCCCGGTCTTGAAGAGTGGTCTAACAGCAACCTTTCCGGTGAAGAGTTAACCGGTGCTCTGATTGTTAACCGTGCTCTGACTGCTCCCCTCAAGCGCATTGCTGAGAACGCCGGTCAAAACGGTGCCGTTGTGGCTGAGCACGTCAAAGAAAAGGATTTCAATATTGGTTATAACGCAGCAACTAACGAGTACGTTGACATGCTGCAGGCCGGTGTTGTGGACCCTGCTAAGGTGACTCGCTCTGCTACTCAGAATGCGGCATCTATTGCCGCAATGGTGCTAACCACCGAGTGCATCGTGGTAGACAAGCCTGAGCCTAAGGAAGCAGCTGGCGCTGGCGCTGGCATGGGTGATTTCGACTACTAATCAACTGCAATGACTGACAATACATCAGTCATTGCAGTCACTATAAGCTAAAAAGCAGTAGGTGCTAAATGCCTGCTGCTTTTTTGTATATAGCTATTGCGGAGATTTCTGCCTTGATTTGGTGAAGCCACGGTCACCCTGATCAGGGTTTGAGCTGTGTAGCGGAAAATCGAAAGATCCGAAAATAAAGATGACTTGGAAAATGGGCAGTCTTATGCCGAGGCTTGATTATTCTCTTAAGCAAAGGTTTTTTTCAAAAGCCTAGGTAATTCATGAAATTAACTCTACAATGACAGCAAAAATTTGGTGTAGCAGCTAGATATATTCCTAAAATTATGGGTTTCTCTATGAATAAAATAGTGAATCCAAAATGCAGCCGCTGAGCGTTGTTAACGATGGAGATTTAGCTAGTTAATCCAGATAGGCATATACCGGTCTGCCTGCGTTCAGCCGAGGTATAAATCTTGGCTACATAAAACACTGCCACTAATGACAGCTACACCTACCGATCCGCAACAACTTGGCCCATCTCCCGAAGACGCTGACGGGGCAGAGTTAGCGCGTCTTGATGCGGCTGGGGCACTGGCTCGTAGGAGAGGACAAACTTGGTTTTGGTCAAGTGTATGGCTGCTATTGTTGGCGGCATCCAGCGCGTTGGGAATTTGGGCGATCGCATTTATTACACGACTGCCCCCATTACCTAACTGTGACCAAATATCAGTCTTTAGCGCTGATAGTGAGCGTCTCTACTGTGCTAGACAGGCCGCTGTATCGGGTGCAGAGCAAGATTTGGTCGCAGGTATACAGCTGATTGCCGCTTGGGATGACACCCACCCCCTTTATCAAGATTCACAAGAGGTGGCCAATCGCTGGTCTAAAGGGCTGCTGAAACTAGCTCAACAGCGTATGCAGAAAGGGCATCTAGAAAGAGCCAAACAGCTTTTGAGCTATGTTCCTGTCCGAGCAGAAATATACGACGAAGCTCAGGTGGCTGTAGACCGTTGGGAACAAGAATGGGCGGCTGGAGACGAGATCATGGCTATTGTGATGGCAGCGGTGAGCAATGAAAACTGGAGCGGTGCTAGAAAAGAGCTACGAGCAATTAAGCGCTTAACGAGTGATTATTGGTTAAAAGATCGCTATCGCTATTTGGGGCAGCATATTCAAGCAGAAGAAGATGCGCGTCGTATGCTGATTCAGGCTCAAAACCTGGCTAGCAGCGGCGAGATGGAAAACCTGGCGGAGGCGCTGACATCGGCCCGGCAAATTAATGTACAAAGTCACGCTTGGCCACAAGCAAAACCTCTGATTGAACAATGGGCTAACACCCTTTTGAACTATGGATTGCAAGCGTGGGAGCAGGGAAATTTAGAGGCGGCAATCGCCATTCTTCAGAAGGTGCCAGCGGATCTAGCAACAGAGCCTGAGGCAAAAGATTTGGTGCAGTTTGCCCACGCCCAGCGGCTAGCGACGTTTAGTCAAGATTGGGAACCCACCTATGGGCAAATCCTAAATTTAACGGACGCTATTCAGGCATTGCGCACGATTACTCAAGATAGCCTGTTTTATGAAGAGGCGCAAACAAAGCTAACTTTATGGACAGATCAGCTGAGTGATTTACAGCAACTGTATGGGGCCACCCTCATGGCTCATCTAAATCAACAGGTGGCCCTAAAGTCAGCGATCAATCAAGCTCAGGTGATTACCACCGAGCGTCCTCAGCGGCAGCAGGCTCAAACTTTGATTGCCCACTGGTCAAAAGAGATTGAGCGAATTGAGGACCGGCCGATATTGGCCCGAGCACAGCAGTTGGCGGACAACGGTGATAAATCAAGTTTGCGCTCAGCTATTGCTGAAGCCACTAAAGTTGAGCAAGGTCGGGCGCTACGGATTGATGCGCAAACAAAAATTGCTCAGTGGGCTAAGCAAATTCAGGTTTTAGAAGATCAGCCGCTTTATAGTAAGGCTCTGGATTTAGCGACCCAAGGTAAGCTACGAGAAGCGATTACAGAAGCTCGTAAGATTCAGAAAGGACGAGCGCTCTACAGTCAGGCTCAGAACTCAATTAAGGAGTGGACAAACCGCATTCAAGTCGCTGAAGACCGACCGATTTTGAGTGAGGCGGAAGAATTGGCGTTTCAAGGGAGGTTGTCGGATGCGATCGCAGTTGCGGCCCGTATTGCTCCCGGTCGTGCACTGTATCGCGAGGCCCGCAACTCTATTGCCATTTGGGATGCCGAACGTTCCTACATTCGTTCGCTACAGTTCCCGGTTGAGGATGGCTACGATTAGGGTGACGGCTACAGCGATGAATAGCCGCTGTAGCCCCAGATTGGTTTGGTACTCCCTTAGATTCAGCCATTAACGCTGCAAATGGAAATCGGTGAGGGATACTAAAATTGTGAGACTAAAACCATAAACGACATCAGGCGGCATGAGTGAACGTCCCTTGCAATTAATGCTGGTGGATGAAGACCCTACCTTTCGGTTGGGGTTACGGGTTTGGCTAGAGCAATTGCCTGGGTTTCAAATTGCAGCTGAAGCAGCAACGGCGGCTGAGGCCCTAGGAACGATTAGAAAGTGCGATCGCATTCAGGCCAATGCCTTTAGTGACCCCACACTGCGAGGGCAGCGTCCCATTAACTTAGTAATCGTAGACCTGGGGTTGGGTGCCAGCGATGCAGGCGATCCGGTCAGTAGTTCAGGACTACAGCTGTGTAAATCGATCAAAACTGAGTTTCCCAAGCTGCCCGTGCTGGTGCTCAGTGCGCGGGATGAACCTGTACTAGAAGCCGCGGCTCGTCAGGTGGACGCAGACGGCTATGGGATTCGTAGCATGCCTGTGCGTGAGCTGGCCCAGCTGATTCGAGCTGTCGCTCGCGGTGCTAGCAACCCGATTAACCCCGGTCGTGAAGCGCCCGCTCAGATCCCTGGACCGCTGACGGCAATGCGGTTAAGCATGCGATTATCGGGGTTAAAGCACATCGAGCAGCAGCTAGCTAAAACAACTGCTGAACTGCGTCGTCCGCGACTGTCGTGGCTAGAGCAACAGGTGTTAGCGGGAAAGCTACGTGAGCTAAAAGCCGCCCGCTGGTTTACTCAACAGCTATGGGCCACCCGCGACTATCAAGATGCTGGCTGGGCCAAAAAGAAAGTGCGATCGCGCCTATCAGCCCCTCGCCCCAATTCTGTGGGTGCAGCCGCTGCCATTACAGTTCCTGAGCCTTCGCCCTTAAGCCTGCGCAGCGGTGATGTGCAAAATATGGTGTTTGAAGCGGTATTTGCCAAACTGCAGACCGGGTTAGAAAATACCACGCCGGACCCGATTGAAATCGACATTCTACGTCTCGACAAAAAGCGAGAGCTGTTATTTATAGTCCTGCGTCGGTTTGAAGACTTATTAGACGATTTGCGTCAGTCGGCTCCGCAACCCGGACAGCTGCAAACTAAAGTGCCTCAGATATTGCGTGATCTTTGGGTTGCCACCATAGAAGAATTTTTTGGCCGCTACTACACGGTACCCTTAAACGGTGTCGAACAAGAGCTGGTGGCTGTGCTTTATCAGGAAAAAGAAATTGTTGAGCAGGAAATCCTTCAGCATATTCCTCTTGTGCCTGAGCTGTTGACCCACTGGCTGTTTCAAGATGCCATGACGGTGGATGGCACCAGCTATATTGCCACCACCCCTGAGGCATTGGCCCATAGCGAAAAGCTTCTAGAAAACTTGCTAATCCAAATGGGAAATGCGGTGATGCAGCCCCTACTCAATCGTTTGGCAGACGTTGAGGTGATTAAAAAGGGGCTGTACAGTCGTCGCATCATTTCAACACGTGATATTGAACGATTTCGTAACGATCTTTCCTGGCGCTATCGTTGGAATCGCTTAGTCAAAGAGCCAACGGCTATTTTTGAAAGTCAATATCGCCTATATACCCTAGGCCCACGGGGGATTATGCTGACGCCCATCTATGCACCTCGTCGAGATGAGCTAGATCAGCTATCGGGGCTCCCCTGGGCCATGACTTTACTCTTGGAAACTCGTGATGCTCTAAGTCCAAGAGTGCGGGCGCTGATTGCTCTGGTGGGCAGCAGTGTCGTGTATGTGCTGACTGAGGTGGTGGGTCGCGGTATTGGTCTGGTGGGTCGCGGTGTCTTGCAAGGCATCGGCAGCGCCTGGCAAGATACTCGTCGCACCAGACAGCGACAGGCCCCACCTACATTTAACGAATGGGAGTAACCGCATGTCCTCAACTCCCACCAAAGCAGAAATGGCTCGGTATATTGCTACTGCTCGACAGCGAGAGCAGGCAGAACGGCACCAAAAAGAGCAGCGATACCAGCAGGGAGGGCAGATCGCCAAACAAGCTGCAGCACTATTAAAGGAGCGCTTTCATGCCCAGCAAGTCTGGTTATTTGGCTCTATGCTGACGCCCCATCGCGTTTATCCACACTCGGATATTGACCTTGCTGTTGCAGGCTTAGAGCCAACCCAATATTTAGAAGCGGTCGTAGAGCTTTTGGATCTATCAGAATTCTCGGTTGATTTAGTGCAAGTTGAATATGCTCAACCGAGTCTGCTAGACGTAATTAAACAGCACGGTATAGAGCTATGAGTCGCTATGCTGTCTTGATTGGAGAAATTGAGCGGGAACTCGATAGCCTGCAAAACCTTGTTGAGCAGACCAGTAGTTTAGTGCAAAAAGTCAGAGTAACGGGTGACCTAGACTATTCCTTTGATCTGATTCCTGAGAAAGTGGAAAACCTAGCTAACAATTTGCCCGACGTTTATGCACTTTTGGAAAGTGATTTGCGGACATTCACGCACTTTCTTGCCAATATCAATGGGTCCAAAGACAGGAGTCTCTAGGCACCTGTAGAGCTACTGCAGCTATGGATCGAACAATTCCCCCTGGCTCTTTGGCTTGAGCCAGGGGGAATCATGACGGTCAACTATATTAGATCTTTATCCAGCCAAACCAGGACAAGATAACAGCAATAACCCCACTGGTAAGAACTAGAGCGCCTGCCACAGTGATAACGGCCCCTAGTTTTTGTACTCCTGCTGGAGGTAGCCAATTTTCCAGCGTACGGGTTGCAGAGAAATCATTACCCAAGGCAGTCAGCTGCTCTAGATGGTCGCTACCATAGCGGGGCATGCGCTCAAAGGGCAGCTCACCCATGCTTTGCTGAGGCAAAATCCGTCGCCGCTGATAGGGCACGGTATCTTCGCCAAAATTCTCTGTGTACTCGTCGCTGTCTAGTAAGCCATCTACAAATCCTTGGATACCTTCAGTGGCTAACACAATGGACCATGCTAAGACTTCACGCTGGTCATATACCTGGCGACCCAGCACTCGCTGGACACACATATCCACAAATCGATAATTATTGCTGCACTCATAGTTAAGCCGTCGAAAGGATTCAGACAGCAGCAGTCCACGAATAAATTCCCGTACTGATAGCTGAGAGCTACGCAGCTGGGATTCTAAAAAGCGATCACGATGACACGATAGCAGCTGCTGTTCATTAAAAATACGGCGATAGGCCGCTAAGATAAGCGTCTCAAGCTCCTGAGCATCGGGCAGTAGTGCGGTGGAAAAGATGCGGGGCTGCTCATCACCAGGGACTTCAAAACCATTTACGCGCTGGTTTTGACAACTGGTTGGATAGCTTAACAACGGTAAAGTCATCGGGGTCAGATCCTTGTGTTAGGGCAGTTCCAGAGAAAACTGCAGGGTAGCCCTGGGGACCACCCAAACGCAGTTATATAAGGAGTTCTCGTCCTCCATTCGCTACTCATCCTAGGAATATGGGAGAACCCGTTCGAAAAAACCGTACGGAAACTCAATCAAACATAACAAAAGTAAATGATCTTCTAATTAACCATAGATATATGTCGTGGGTAGATACTGAGGTCTCAACTCTGTAACAATCCTGAGTCTGTTAAAGGTTAAGTATTTATACTTAATGAGTTCGCTTCTCGATGCATCTTTCTACCGGTGAAACACTATTGGTTTCAAGATGAGAATCCCTTAATATCCCGTTACGCTTAACGCCGTCGTAGCTTACTCATCATTTTTCGAGACCAGCGTAGCTGCAGGTCCTCTCGGCTAGCCCAGTCTTGGAGGATGCGAAAGAAAATTTGGCGATCGCTGGTCTGTAATACGGCTGTTTGATCCGCTGTCTCAATGGCGTAGGGGTAGCCACCACCAACAATTGTTTCGGCTCTGACCCAGTTAAGTATGCGCTTGGTGATGCCTGCTTCGTGCATCCAAATAGGCATTTCTATGCGGGCCGGGTATCCCTGATTGGTCTTGAGATAGGTAAATGTGATGCGTTTGGAGTGGTCTATCTGGTGATTTTTATACTCAGATAAAATGCCAATGCGATCGCACTGAAAAATCGGTGTGCAGTCTCCCCATTGCATATATCGGTTTAACAGCTGAGCATCCGTCACCTTGGGTATAGCAGCAACGCTGGTGGAATGATGTTCTAGCAGCGTTGTCAAATCGTGGGCAGAACTGGTGTCTACGTAGCCCACCAGGGGCACCCGATGCTCTCCACTAGCCTGTAGCAGACCCATCAAAGACTCTACATAGTCTTTTCGATCCTCATCTTCATAGGCGTCTGCAAATGTGGCGACTAAGGCCCCATCAAAAAACACCAGACAGCGTTCAGGGTTGCGCACCTGCTTGATGTAGTTCACCAGCCGCCGGATTTCCATTTGAAACCGATGTTTATTGACCAGCCGGTCCAAAGGTTTTGAAGTGTCGCCCAGTTCTAAATCCCTGGGGGTCATCACATCTAGCTCAATATCTTTGACATAGTCAGCGGCTGAGGTGTGAGGATTCTCAAACCAACCAATTTGAACGAGTGCAATTGGCGGTGATAAATCTTTGCTAGGGAAAATCTGAGAGCCATCTACGGCAAATGTGGTGATGCCGCTGAGATGTTCGCTGACCCACTGCAAACTATGTTCACGATTGCCCCACTGTAGACCACTGTGACAGATCCCTTGGGTTTGCTCGTCTAGCGGTTCTAACGGGCGAGCACCAATATTGCCCCGTTGACCAGCTAACCAGGGCTCTAGATCTGTTGTCGATGTCTGACACAACGTTTGCCAGGCCATCTGGTACATGTCTAGACTTGAGCGCTGTCCCTTTTCAAAGGTCTCAAAATGGGTGCGCTTGTTTTTTAGAATTGCCTGGATTTGAGACGGTTTGATGGCCATGGGCAAAATAGGGCATTTGTACTGCTATTGTGCCATGGGTTGATCGCGTGGGGACGTTCCATAGAACGTCCCCACGGCTACCGTCTAGATTGCAATTTTCGGTAGACGTCCTTAATATCTACGTTGTGGTGGGCCAACGCCACCAGGGTGTGATAAAGCAGGTCGGCTACTTCTCCGGCGATGTCGTCAGGGTCATTGTCTTTGCAGGCCATCACCACTTCGGCTGATTCTTCGCCAATTTTTTTGAGGATTGTATTGTCACCGCCTGCGAACAGTTTGTTGGTGTAGGAGTCGGGTTTAGGATTGGCTTTGCGATCGCAAATCACGCCATACACCTGAGATAGCGTGTCTGCTGCTGGGGGTGTAATTTCACCATCCACCTGATGGAAGCAGCTGCGCTCTCCGGTGTGGCAGGCGATATCCCCAATCTGTTCAATGGTTAGCAGCAGCGCGTCGCTGTCGCAGTCGTAGCGAATGGCCTTTAGCCTTTGTAGATGGCCCGATGTGGCTCCCTTATGCCATAGCTCTTGGCGAGAGCGGCTCCAGTACCACACGTCGCCTGTTTCTAAGGTTTTTTGCAGTGACTCCTGATTCATCCAGGCCATCATAAGGACGGTACCGTCGAGATAGTCCCGTGCGATCGCGGGTACCAAACCCTGGTCGTTGTAGCGAATTTTGTCGATGGAGATAGCGCCTACAAAAGAAAGCGGGGTGCTCATGGTCCGTGTCATCTTAGTGCAGCCCTATTGTCTCAGTTAGCGGGCTTTTCATGCTTTGCTACATTCCTTAACATATGACAATCGAGGTAATCACAAACGTTAGGATTAAGAATACTGCAATATTTAGTCATCACTGGTTAATGCCACTTTGAGGAGAGTAAAATCAGTCCTCCAACGAGATTTCATCCCCATGGATTTGGCATTTCATTAGTATCCTTTTTCAGTGGCACTGCCACTGTTATCCCTTCGATAAACGACTTTTAACAATAAGGAGAGCCCGTTGGATACCACCACATCTTTGAAAACAACGAAATCAGATGACATTTTCGCGGCTGCCCAAAGCTTGATGCCCGGGGGCGTTAGCTCTCCCGTGCGTGCTTTTAAGTCCGTTGGCGGTCAACCCATAGTATTTGACAACGTTAAGGGCTCCCACATCTGGGACGTTGACGGCAATGAATATATTGACTATGTCGGTACTTGGGGGCCTGCCATTTGCGGTCATGCGAATGAGGAAGTCAATGCAGCCCTGACAGAAGCCCTACAAAAAGGGACTAGTTTTGGCGCACCTTGCTACTTAGAGAACGTGCTGGCTGAGATGGTGATTGACGCCGTCCCCAGTATTGAAATGGTCCGGTTTGTCAACTCGGGAACCGAAGCCTGTATGGCGGTGCTGCGTTTGATGCGTGCCTACACAGGTCGTGACAAGGTGATCAATTTTGAAGGTGGCTACCACGGTCTTGCCGACATGTTTCTGGTTAAGGCGGGCTCTGGTGTTGCCACACTCGGTTTGCCTGACTCACCTGGGGTTCCCAAGAGCACAACAGCTGCTACACTGACTGCTCCCTATAACGATCTTGAAGCGGTTAAGACCCTGTTTGCTCAAAATCCGGGTGAAATTTCCGGTGTCATTCTAGAGCCCATAGTCGGTAACTCTGGCTTTGTCACCCCCGATGCTGGTTTTCTAGAGGGTCTTAGAGAAATCACCCAAGAGAATGCCGCACTGTTGGTTTTTGATGAAGTAATGACTGGTTTCCGCATTTCCTACGGTGGTGTGCAGGCGAAACTAGGCGTTACTCCCGACCTGACCACATTAGGCAAAATTATTGGTGGTGGTTTGCCAGTGGGAGCCTATGGCGGTCGTCGCGAGATCATGGAAATGATTGCACCTGCAGGGCCTGTATATCAGGCAGGCACGTTATCAGGTAACCCCTTAGCCATGACTGCCGGTATCAAGACCCTAGAAATTTTGAAGCGGCCTGGCACCTACGAACAGCTCGAAGAAAAAACCAACAAACTGATCACAGGGTTGCTTGATATTGCCCGTGAGAATGGTCATACCGTCTGTGGTGGTAACATCAGCGGCATGTTTGGCATGTTCTTTACTGAGGGACCCGTGCATAACTATGACGATGCCAAGAACTCCGACCTCGAAAAGTTTAGCCGTTTCCACCGAGGCATGTTAGAGCAGGGGGTCTATCTGGCCCCATCTCAATTTGAGGCCGGGTTTACATCCTTGGCCCACACCGATGATGACATCGCTAATACATTAGCGGCGGCTCGTACCGTACTGTCTTCTATCTAAAAAAGACAGCGGGTTCTCCTTCACTGGTGGGGTTAGCCCATATTAGCTGTCTTGAACGCTTCTTTTTGGGTAATGGTTCATGTGGGCCATTACCCAAGTTTTATTCCCTATGTGCGAGCTGGTAACCTGCTTTAACCTATGGACGAAATTGATGCTCTAAAGGTTTTAGAAACTGAGGTTGGTTTAGATGCCCCCATCGATCCTCTAGACGATATTCCTCTAGAGGACGATAAACCTCGATATAATCCTGACCAGATGCTGCCGTTGCTACTGTCAGAAAATTTGCAGCAGCGGATGTTGGCAGCCCGCGCGTTTTACAAAATTCAAGAGCCCCGCGCCATTCCCCACTTAATTGATCTGCTGGATGATGCAAGCCCTCTAGTGCGGGTAAATGCAGCCTATGCACTAGGACGTAATCCGAGTGAAATATCAGTTGATGCCCAGATAGATCAGCTGACTAACGACTCCCACGGCTATGTGCGTAAAGCAGTGGTTTGGGCGCTGGGTAACTGCCGTAATGAAAAGGCCGTTGTGCCACTGGTAGAAGCGATTAAAAACGATATCTCTGTGGTGCGATTGTGGGCAGCCAGCGCCCTGGGCCAAATGGGAAAAATCAGCTTTGAGGCCATTTTGCAGGCGATTCCAGCCTTGGTAGAAACCATGCGTAATGACTCCATTGCAATTGTGCGCAGCAACTGTGCCTGGTCTATTGGTGAACTGTGCAAAGACCTGACTTATAACGTGGTATATGCCACCGCTATTGATGCGCTCATTGAAACCTTTGCCGACGATGAGGACTTAGGCGTCAGGGATGATGCTCGGGCGGCAATTCTTAACCTGGGTGACCCCCGTGGTTTACAGGTAATTGAAGAGATCGAGCAAGAAGATTTTTAGCAAGTGTTTAATCACCGACTGCCCAGTCTATGTGGGATATTAATCGACAATTTGTTGATGGTTGATAGCAGTTTTCAGGGTGCTTTCCTCGATAACTACTTGTGTCTCTTCAACCATAGAGTTTTGGAAACGCATCGCGCCTAGGAGTTATTAAACCAAGTCACTGAGTTGCGAGCTTTATAATAGAAGAGTAGTTCATCGGCTCTCTCTTGATGCTTAGGGAATATTTGTTATGAACAATATCCAGATAAAAGGAGTTGATAGTACCTTAAGTCAAGTCGTTTTAGAAGACATTCAGTATCTGAAGCAACATCTTGACGATATTCTCCTAAACTCAGATCAAACCTTAATCAAAAACCTTATTGCAGAAACAGAGTTCTTACTAGGAAAATCAAAAAGCAGCTCTACTACCTATCGAGAAAAATATAATGGTTTCATCCAACTAACCACATCTTGGTTTGATGCTTGGAAACACTATGTAGACATTCCGAAGGCAGTCGATTTGTACGAGCTAATTGATCGCCTGACTAATTTTTCCATGGCGTATTCCTATCTATTTCTTAGCCTTTCTCTTATAAATGAAGATAAGACTGGTGAATATAAGACAGATTTAGAGAGAGTTGTCTCGGGTTTTTTATTGCTTGCTGAAATCGTCGATATTTTTACTAGATTTTTCTCAAACTCAGAGTTAGAGAAAATCTGTGATGGTGCTAGAAATGCAATTTCTATCTCTACTCGTGATGTAGAAGACTATTCTGAAAACGGTCTAGAATTATCAAACTTGGTTACTCAGCTTAAGGCTTATAGCAGCCTCATTATTTTGAGAGTTGAGGAGCACATTAATAGCCCTGAAAAGCTAGGACATACCAAGAAGATAAGATCTAGTGTCCGCATCGGAAGGTTTAAGGCTAATTTTAGCGTTGCATCTAATACTAATCAGCTACGACCATTAGGTCTGTGTGCTGGGGAGTTTACAGTCCCCAATGATTTTGATATGCCTTTACCAGAGGAAATTTTAAGTGCGTTTGAGGGGTAATGAAAATACTGCTAGATACGCATATTTTTCTCTGGTTTATCAGTGGTGATACCAAGTTATCGACAGATGTCCGGGATAGCATTTGCGATTTGGATAACGAAGTCTATCTGAGTGCCATCTCGATTTGGGAAGCAGTTGTCAAATACCAACTGGGCAAATTACCTCTACCAGAGCATCCTGGAACATATTTGCCGAAGCAACGAGATCTTCACCAGATTGACAGCCTTGTGCTTGATGAAGCTAGCGTAGTTCAACTGGCTAAGTTGCCACCATTACATCGTGATCCATTTGACAGAATGCTTATCTGTCAAGCATTACAAAATGACTTGACTATTGCGACAGTAGACACGGCAGTTCGTGCTTACTCGGTTAGCGTATTGTAATTAACAAGCTGTAGGGGTGTTTTCTTAAACGTGACTTGTCTCCCTCCGTCAATAGACTTTTGGGAACACATCATATCTGTGAATTCCTTCAAGCAAGCGATCGCAACCCAACACACCCTAGCCTAATCACCAACAGCCCAACGAACATAAGGATACTGGCCAACAATTTCTTGATGGGTAATGGTGACGAAATACCAGTTTTCGTCAGGTTTTGGTGCGATCGCACCGATATCGAAGCGGAAATAAATATGGCCCTGTTCAAACCATAAATTATAAAGAGGGCGATAGTGTTGGTCGCTATCGCCAAGGGTGCCAACACAGGAATAAAACTGTGGAGCCAGCGGGGTTTTGAAGGTGACGGAATGCTCCTGGCTTTCAAGGAATTCAGTTTTGCCTCGGCTAATGGAGGAAACGTCTAGCATCAGGCCAATATTGTCTCCGGCTTCAAAGTTGCGACGGGTTTCTTGCCAAAAGCGCACTTGAGTAGGGCAGCTACCCGATGAAATATCAACTGGGATGATCAAATCATCGAGTCGCTCAAAGGTGTCATGACTAGATGGAGATAGTCCTTCTGCAACCGCTGCGGTTGTGGTTAACAGCAGATGACTTATCAACAGCGCAACGGTGCGATACATAGAGAACAGCTATCGAGGTTGGAAAAAGCTTCAGTGAGATAGTGAGCATTTTCGTACAGTGAGGCTTGCTCAGAATGGAAGCTTTACACAATCGCGTCCACCTCAAAACTTCTCTGAGGAGTGTATTCAACAGTTGTGCCATTTTGCGACAGTTGATCACCATATGGGATGATTTGGGCTGTCGCTTCAGGATCTCCCGTAGTTTAGGCCCATGCTGTTAATCGATTGGCTGATTGTGGTGGCCTACCTCATCTTTACGATGGTGTTAGGCGTCTATCTATCGCGCAAAGCCTCTGGCAGTTTAGTTGACTTCTTTGTTTCGGGTCGTTCGCTACCGTGGTGGTTAGCGGGTACCAGCATGGCCGCAACGACGTTTTCCATCGATACTCCCCTTTATGTGGCGGGTGTGGTAGGTTCCCGTGGTATTGCTGGCAATTGGGAATGGTGGAGCTTTGGCATTGCCCATGTGGTAATGATCTATGTGTTTGCTAGGCTGTGGCGACGCTCAGAGGTGGTAACCGATGCTGAGCTAACTGAAATTCGCTATGGCGGTAAGACAGCTGCAGTGCTGCGGGGTGTTAAAGCTTTTCTGTTTGCGGTGCCGATCAACTGTATCGGGATTGGCTATGCCATGTTGGCCATGGTCAAAGTGGTGGATGCTTTGGAACTTTGGCAAAGCGTGGGGATAGAACCCAATGAGAGCATGAAGCTTTGGAGCGTAATTGTCGTCAGCATTTTAGTGCTGTTTTACGCTGGATTTTCAGGATTGTGGGGTGTAGTTACCACAGACTTTTTTCAGTTTTTTCTGGCACTGTTTGGTGCGGTTGTGGTTGCGATCGCATCCGTTTTTTCGGTTGGTGGTATGCAAAACCTGATTGACCGCGCCCAGGCCAATACCGACTTCGACATCCTCAGTATCGTACCGATTACCTTTAATGGCGGTATCAGCTGGAGTACAGTAGCCGGGATTCCAGCCAGTGCATTTATTGCCTATGTCTTTTTACAATGGTGGGCCTTTCGTCGCAGTGACGGAGGTGGCGAATTTATTCAACGCTTAGTGGCGGCCAAGAACGAAAGCGAAGCGGAGAAAGCGGCCTGGTTTTTCAATATTCTGCACTATGTTATTCGCACCTGGCCCTGGATTATTGTGGCCTTGGCCGCTGTGGCAATTTACCCAGACCTGGCCGACCGCGAGCTGGGCTATCCAAAGCTAATGCTCGACTTCCTACCCCCCGTTCTGCTGGGGGTGGTGGTGGCTTCACTCATCGCTGCATTTATGAGTACGGTGTCAACGCTGATCAATTGGGGGGCCTCTTACTTAACCAATGATCTCTATGGTCGATTTATTAAGCCAGAAGCCACGCAAGCTGAGTTAGTCAATGTAGGGCGCATCACATCGGTGATCGTAACTGTTCTGGGGGCTACAGCAGCCTTTTTTGCATCTGATGTGGCCACAGTTTTTCGCCTAGTGATTGCCATTGGTACAGGCCCTGGCTTAGTCCTCATCCTGCGTTGGTTCTGGTGGCGTATTAATGCAGCGGCTGAGCTGAGTTCTATGGTGGTGGGGTTTTTGATTGGCTTACTAACCAGCATTGTCCCTGTCATTCAAATCGCAGACTTTGGACTGCGTTTATTGTTTACGGCGGGTGTTACCACAGTAGTGTGGGTATTGATTATGTTGCTAACTCCCCCTGAATCTGACGAGACGTTAGATAACTTTTATCGGCTGGTACGCCCCGGTGGACCTGGCTGGCAACGACAGCGACAGCGCACAGGGGTCAGACCGCTACAAAATTTAGGCTTAGAGTTTCAACGCGTAGCTGCATCGCTGCTGCTGCTATTTGGGGCGATGTTCGCTGTGGGTGGATTTTTATTGCTGGAGTCTTTGACAGGCTGGCTATCGCTGATAGTGTCGGTGGGTGGGTGGTTTTGGTTACGACAGCTCAATCGTCAGCCCATTTCTCCTGTCCCCCGTCCCGGTCTAGACGACGATGACATCTTGCTCTAGGTGCAGCGGCGCGTCCCCTCACAACGTTACGATACTTAATAGATAGACGTTCACCACGCTGACATTTAGACCTCAACCATGTCCATTATTCGCTCCTACGTCATTCCATTTCTAATTTTGATCGTCTTTTTGGTGGCTATGCTGGCCGTTAGTGCTCGAATATGGCTACCGAGCGATATGCTAGCTCCAGCCCCCATTGATGGTGATGAGCTGGCGATGCTGAGCAGCATATTTAATGGATTTAGAGTCTAGCTGGCCCCTGGGATATCGTTTAGTCCAAGGTTCTAGCTTGGATCGCTCGCGGTTAATGTCTACTCTTGGCAATGCCTATGAAGAGCTGGGCGCTACCCAGTTAGACCATTTAGCTAAGACAGTTGAGCTGTACCTCGAAGGGCCGTCGATGCTATGGTGGCTTGAAAAGACGGGCACCTCACGAGTGGGTTTTACCGCTGTTCAATCAGAGTCTGTTGGATGTCTGTGGCTAGGTCAGTCAATTAATCAGCTGACGGGAGCCCTGCAGGCTTACATCTATTTGGTGTATGTTGTGCCTCAGTATCGACGCCAAGGCATGGGGCGAAAATTAATGCAACATGCAAAAAACTGGGCAATAAAACAGGGCTATGAGCAGATTAGTCTGCAGGTATTTGTCAACAACACAGCCGCTCTAAAGCTATATGAAACGCTAGGCTACAGATACAGTGCAACTTTGCTGCAGCTAGAACTGTAATTTAGGCATGATTAGCTCTAAACAGCGTTTAGAACTTGACTGCACCGTAGGTTCTGTTAGCGGTAATTCTGAAATTGCAAAGCAACAGGCCAGTCTTCTTGCTTGATCAGTTGAATAGCTCCTTGCAGGTCGTCCTTAGACTTAGCCGAAATTCTCACAGCCTCTCCCTGAATCGATGCCTGCACCTTTTTGAGGTTGTCACGAATCATTTTCGATATTTTTTTAGCAACCTCTTGGCTCAGTCCTTTTTTTAGCTGTACATCTTGCCGTACACGATTGCCACTGGCGGCTTCGATATTGCCAAAATCAAAAATCTTCATCGATAGATTGCGTTTAGCAGCCTTAGTTTGTATCAGCGTATGAACCGCTTCTAAGGTCATTTCGCTAGCCGTTTCGATGGCGATATTGGTCTCGCCCAGCTCTAGTGTGGTTTTAGTGTCTTTAAGATCGTAGCGGCTCTTAAGTTCGCGACGGACCTGATCAAGAGCGTTCACCAGCTCTTGGCGATCAAAGTCACTAACAACATCAAATGAATAGGTAGAAGCCATAGGTGAAGAGGAAAATCGTAAACGCGTTCTATGCTAAGTCGTGAGCACGCTATACCTGGCCAATCACAAATGTTTCGCAAGCGCACACCCAGAATTGATCGCGGGCTCAGTCTACTAGCGCCTATTGTAACCAAATGGTCTTACAGCTCATGAGATAAAGGCTAAAGATACTGATGCTGCCGATACCAAACATGAGCGATCGCAACGGGGCTACATTCAAAATGTAAAACACTGAAAAAAGCAACCGAGCAACCAGATAGGCCATGACCGCTAGCATTGCGGTTGTGCTTTCCTGCACTGTGACGTAAGCCATGACTGCCGCAGGAGCGTATAAAATAAATGACTCAAACGAGTTTTGATGGGCCCAGTTAGCTCGCTGAGCATAGTTCGGCAATTTATCTGTATAAAACCGAGGTCTGGCAAAAGCCTCCATCGGGTCTTCCATAGATTGGGCAAGCTTAACTCGCGCTGAAGCCACGACTATGTAAGGCGCGTAGATCAAGAATGCTGCAATTGGCAAACTGTACAAAAAAATATTAGGCAGGGAGAGTAAGCTCACAGATCAAGAACCCTAACTACGATGACGAAGTTGCTTAGTAGATGAAACAGAGAATTGGGTACGATGCCCACTGGTTGCTGACACCACCCTAGTCAAAATAAAATAGGGTCACAATCTTGTGCTGCTCTTCAGCATCCTTGCAGGTTTTAAGCAATGTATGACTGTCGTGAAATGCAAAACAGATGAGTTGCTGACAGCGAGAAATAATCTCTTGATTGCACAGTGAACTTGCTTCTGCTAGTTCTAACCTGTCGTTAGCCGAATTTTCCACCAGATGCATGACTGAGTCGAGCTGTTCACGAGACTCACGCGGCTGGCGTTCCAAACTTTGAGGCAAAATTACTGTAAGCAAGTTGGGGTCTGCCTTCATCGCTCCACGTATAGCGGCGGCATTAGTCCCGGTTGCCCCAGATGTAAGTAGACGATTACCCCCCAGCACCAACGCATAGCTCATTAGCTCAATCAATCGTAGATGGGTGATGGGTACATGCCTGGAACCCAAGATAGCAATGCGTTTAGAGCCAGACTGCTGAATCGTAGCAAGCTCTTGCAAAAAATCATCTACCTTAAGCGATTCAATGGGGGTATCAAGGGACTGACTCAAGGGTTTATATAGTTTTAATGAAGGGACTGGCCAATTCTACCAAACCCTTGCCCCTACACTTTGCTATCCTGATTCTCTGACTTAGGCATAGCGTGTGTCTAAGCAGTCACTGCAGGGGATAAGCTCAGCTCATTCATAAGTCTTTCTACATCAAAGTGCTTTTCCATTAACAGTTGGATGCACTGGACTTTAATTGGCTCCTGCAACCGGACCTGCTGAAAGGATTTTTCAATGATTTCGACGGTGGTCAGGGTGTCTAGATCCACTGACAATATGGGCACTTCTAAATCTTGAGCACGGCTGATGATATCGGGGCGTGGCGCGATATGGCCTGTCAAAATCAAACACTGGGTTGACGTTTCTAGAGCAGCTAGCTGAATATCAGCTCGGTCACCTCCCGTAATCACGGCCATATTGTCGGCCTTTCTAAAGTACTTGAGAGCAGAGTTGACATTCATTGCTCCGATACTCAAGCTTTCTACCATCAAATCCATCCGTTCTTCACAGCAAAGGACTTCGGCCTTAAGCTGCTGCACAAGTTCTCCAACGCTGACGCTACGCATTAACGGAGTACTCGGTAAAATTCCTAGAACCGGTATGCCATGACGCTCTAGACAAGCCTTAACGTTAGTAGTTACGGCCTGCAGCTGGTCGGCTGGGACATCGTTAATTAAAACGCCCATTAGCCGATCCCCTAGTTTTTGTTTAGCAGCCAGCAGACCATCCACAATCAGAACAGAGTGAAATCTGGCAACCAGCATCACTTGTGCTTCAGTGACCCTTGCCAGCTGTAGCAGTGAAAGCCCAAATAGAGTACCTTCCTCTAAATTGCCTGGCCCTTCAATGAGCAAGAGATCTTCGCCTTGACCACCCAGGTAAGTTGCCATTTGCTGTGGGTCAATCGCAGAACTCTCTTCTGTCAGTTGCTGCTCTATGGTCTGGGTGTCAAGCGATAGCAGGGTTGGTCGCAGTCGGGATGCTGGGAGTTTTAATATCTTGGAAATAAACCGGACATCCTCATCAAGACCTGCTTCATCACTGGGACATGTACCAACTGGCTTGGCATAAGCGATATCTATACCGCGTTCCTGAAGCTGTAGAGCCAATCCTGTAATGGTGGCTGACTTGCCGCTGTAGGGCTCTGTTGAACCAATCAGCAGATGCTTTGATGGATTGGGCACGCTATCACTCCTAACTACCAACAGGACTGTCCCCCATTGTGCCATGGAGCGCTGTTAGCAATTGGGCAAAACATTAACTTTTGACGAAGTGTTGTGTTGGTTGTGCAAGGTAGCTGTCGCTGTGTCTATTCGTCCATTCTGAGCAGGCGACGATAGAAGGACTTGGAAAAATCGGGCGATCGCTTCAAACGCATAGCCGTCACCACATCGATCAAAAAATCGACAAATTCAAATGTGGCCATGGTGATTTCATAGGTCAACTCAGCATCACCATCAAATTGCTTCCGACATTGAGTCAGATCGGCGGGCAACATAGACACGTTCCAGGTTGCTAAAAAAACAATACTCTCACCCCCCTCAATGCGGCGCTCACCTTCGAGGTTTCCACGTTTGTAAAGGCCGATGGCATAGGGAAGGGCTTTTCGTTTATTGCCCTGGTAGTAGGGCATGTAAACACCGACATCTTGTTTGGGAGCGGGCTGTATGTCTGCAATAGGCATGGCGTTGAGCAGTGGGGTCCGTCTTAAGACATAGTGAACTTCGGTAAACAAACGCGTCAAGTCCTTAACCCTAGTCCCTTAGGGGCATAGTCCAGTGACCAGATTTGGTGCTGCAGTTTGTTCTATTGAGCAATAGTGTACCCACAGAAGCCATAGCCTTGTGCACTAGCAGATATGAGGATTTAGGAGAGAGTATGTGTAAAGACGATGCTATGTAACAGTTATTAATAAGATATTAATAACCTGTAACCCAATACCCACCACACGAAACCTATGGCGATTGAAATGGCATCTGATGTTTCACTGGATGATCTTTCGGAGGGACGTCGCCTAAAAGCACTGGCTACTTTGGTGATGTTGTGGAGTGCGACGGTTATCTTGCACTGGGCTATGTGGGGAACCTTGGTTGTTTGGGCGCTGCCACTGCTGGAAGGTATTTATATGGCTAGGATTGCGATCGCAAATCCTGTTTATGCCATCAGCCCCAATCGAGCTGATATTCCCTATGCTCTAAGTGAGGCGGATTGTCCGCAGGTTTCTCTATTGGTGGCGGCTAAAAATGAAGCTGCCGTGATTGGTAACTTGGTTGAGTCTCTCTGTAGCCTCAATTATCCTCAAGACCGCTACGAGCTTTGGGTAATTGATGACAATAGCGACGATGGTACCGGCACAATTTTAGACCGGCTGATCCAGGTTTATCCAAAATTAAAGGTGCTACATCGGGGTCCGGAGGCGACAGGAGGCAAGTCTGGTGCTCTGAACCTGGCCTGGCCGCGAGCGACTGGCGAAATTTTAGTGGTCTTTGATGCTGATGCCCAGGTGCCTGCAGATTTGCTGCAGCATGTGGTGCCGCTATTTGCGAATGAACATACAGGCGCAATTCAGGTGCGTAAATCGATTGTTAATAGCAAGACCAACTTTTGGACCCAGGGTCAGGCCGCTGAAATGGCTTTAGATCGTTACTACCAAGAGCAGCGAGCGGCCCGCTGTGGGATCGGTGAGCTGCGCGGCAATGGCCAATTTGTGCGCCGGGCTGCTCTTGCTCAATGCGGTGGTTGGAATGAGATGACCATTACCGATGACTTAGATTTAACGGTCCAGCTGCACCTGCATCAGTGGGATATTGGCTTTTTGGATATGCCCCCTGTTGGGGAGGAAGGGGTAACCAGTGGTATCGCCCTATGGCATCAGCGTAATCGCTGGGCTGAAGGTGGTTACCAGCGTTATTTAGATTATTGGCGATTGTTAGTGCGCAACCGGCTGGGCTGGAATAAATCAATTGATATGTTGATGTATTGGATATTGCAATACATGCTGCCGATTGTGGCGGTACCAGACTTTCTGCTTGCGATCGCACTGCGTCGCCCCCCTGTCTTTGCACCGCTGACTACGTTGGCGGTGGGCGTATCCTACTGGGGAATGGCCGTGGGTATCCGTCGCACCCAGGGGATATCACTACCGTTAGCGCTGGTTCAAGCAATCAAAGGCACGCTTTATATGACCCATTGGATTGTGGTGATGGCCTTTGCTACGACCCGTATGGCGATACGGCCAAAGCGTTTGAAATGGGTCAAAACTATTCATGATGGAGAAACTGCTAGCGCTTAGTTTCACTCTGAGTCTAAAGATTGTCCTTATGTGTATTAAGAAATCGTTGCAATGCCCATGTCGCAACGATTTTTCACGTTTCTTCCTGGCTATATAGGCTAGCGTTAGGACATACCCATCTAATGTTTGGTTCTACTTTATGACTCATTTTCCCTTGTCATTTCCCAGGCTGTCTCAACGCCAGTTTGCCTGGGACAGTGCAGTCCTCTTTCTGGCAGTGTTTTGGATTGGTGGCAGCTTGATTCTTGATTGTGTTGTCATGCCGATGCTCTACATGAACGGCATGATGACAGAGCCCGGTTTTGCCAGTGCAGGTTACAGCCTGTTTGAGCTGTTTAACCATTTGGAAATGCTCCTGTCTGGGCTGATTTTGACCGGTGTATTAGCAATGCGACAGTCTCACGCAGACTGCTCAGTGGAGGTAAGCGGCAGTCGTAGTCGTTGGGTTTTGATATTGGCCAGTAGCTTAGTTGCGATCGCCCTGGCCTACACCTATGTATTGACGCCTCACATGGGCGCGATTGGTATCGCCTTAGATATGCCAGGAACGATTCACATTATTCCTAGCACCATGGCCTGGATGCACGGAGCCTACTGGCTGACAGAGACCACTAAAATCCTATTACTAGGCTTTTTGCTACGTCTTTGCTATGCCGATATCGCCGCCCAGTTTACTAAGAAAAGCTAACTTGCTTCCTGGCTCGGCCACAATAACCGAATTGCCATCAAGGAAAATCCAACCGCTGCAATACCTTTAACAACTTGGGCTGGGAGTAGCTGAGCGGTACCTTCTCCCAGCAACACCCCCAGGAAGCTGGCCAGTACCAACGCGCCTGCAGTGCCCAAAAATACCGCTTTAGGGGATGAGGTGCTGCCCCCTAACGCAATGGCTGCTATCTGACTTTTATCACCCAGTTCTGATAAAAAAACGGTGATAAAGCTAACACCAATTAGATTCCAATCAAATGACATAACAGTAGGAGTTATTGGCAGTTTATGGGCTTTAGAGACCAATCACATCAGCTACAAGGCTAACGGCAATAATTAACAACAAAACCCCAGCCAGGGTGTCTAGGGTTTCTGGCGAGATACGACGTGCTAGCCACCGTCCCACCAATACTCCTATCAAACTGGTGGAAATGAGGGCTAGTGCGGCACCTACAAATACCATCAGCGGCTTATGGGACTCAGCGCTGATGAGCAGAGTGGCTACCTGGGTTTTATCCCCCAGCTCAGCCAGAAAAATAGTAATAAACGTCGAAAAAAAAACGCCCCAAAAATTAGCCCTAGCTGGCTTTGGCTCGGATTGTTGTTTTTGATTTTCGTCCGCTGACGTGACAGGAAGAGAAGGGTACACTTGCAGGGTTTTCATTTTCCTTTCTTTATCTATCATAGTTTATGCCAGTGCTAGGTTGTGGCGAATTTCAATATCCAGCTAGTCCACCTCCCCTAGCTTTCTAGTCCAACAGCTGTCATAAATCGTTTGAGTTCTTCGCTTCTAGAGCCATAGACGCCACTAATTTGCTCCTCACAACATTTAATGGCGAAATTATTTAACTCAGCCGTATCAATTCCAAACATCTGTTCGAAGGTACTGGCCTGGACCCGACAAAAGCTAGGACGCTGTTCGTAGATTTTGCAAAGGCGCTGTTCAGTGTCGTAGTTGATACACCAGCCATCTGATCCGACCATGCCCATATAAATTTCTAGCTGTTCTGGTGTCAGGTAGTTGGCAAGATCTGGTCGATCTGTCGGTGTCAGGTTGCAGCAGGCACCACAGTTTTTTACACATTGCCAGGTGGCCATGTTTTCTGTCCTTTGTGGAATGGGATTGCTCTATCAGCATAAGGTTCTATGGAAGATGGCAATGCCAGATCTGTGGAAATGTCTCCATCAAGGTTTTTGGAATTTTGTAAACTTTCTTAAAAACGGTGGGATCGAACCAGGTAAAATGACGATGCACTTGAGCGCACAGCGGTCATGGTTATTGATATCGGAGGTTCAATGGGTCTTCTGGGTTTCTTGGGTTTAGGCTTTCTCAGTAGTATTGATTTCCTGGTGGTGGCTCAGCTCACTGTCCTAGCAATGGTGGTTATTTCAGGTCCAGCAATCATCTTTTTGCTGGTAGCTAGAAGCGGCGATCTTTAATTCAAATTCTCATTTTAGAAGCTCGGTTTCTCAGAATAGGCTCAACGCTCATACTCTGAGATTTGTCAGAAACCGGGCTTCTGGATGAGATTAAAGTCGCTGGCGCAGAATAAATTCTGCGATCGCCAGGTCTCCTGGGGTCGTTACTTTTAGATTTGTTTCTTCCCCTTCCACAATGTGGACGCTCAGACCGCATTTTTCAAATAGAGCGGCGTCATCAGTAACCGCCCAACCTTGAGAACTGCCTTCTTTATGAGCTTTTTTTAGCAGGGCAACATCAAATCCCTGAGGCGTCTGTGCAGCCCATAGATGAGAGCGGTCAGGGGTGGCTTCGATAATGCCAGACGCGTTTACTTTTTTGATGGTGTCTTTAACCGGTACCGCTGCAATAAAACCATGACATGTTTCGAAAGCGGCGCTGCAGCGGTCGAAAAGTTTGGGAGTTGCAAGACACCTGGCTCCGTCGTGAATTAAAACTTGACGTGCATCGATAGGCAAAGCCTCTAGACCGATATAAACCGATGCCTGACGGGTGTCGCCTCCACGGATAAAAACAATCGGTTTGGCGGTGGCAAGTTTCGCCACAATTTCCTTAAATATCGGCTCATCAATCACCTGAGAGATGATACCGATCCACTCAACTGTGCTAGCTGCGACTGCGGCCTTTAGGGTCCAGGCAATAATGGCGTCATTGAGCAGTGGTAAAAGCAGTTTGTTGCCATCGGCTCCCATACGTTTACCAACGCCTGCTGCCGGGATAAGTAGGTGCATACTGTCTCCAATGTAAATAGTGGAAGCGCTTGACGCTCGTGTCTGAGGCAACGGTTGGATAAAATTAAAATTGCCTATGTAGACACCTAACATCCTCTCAAAACCCTTAATTAAAGAATATTTTTCGCAATTTCTCTGTTTAGTGATCTGATAACAACGTTAGCGCTGCCAGCTTCCTCTAGAATGAGTAGCGAAGTATTCTCCAAAGCCCATGCGCGTCCTGGCTTTAGTCCCTGGTGGAATCAGCGATCAGCTTCAGTTTTTGCCAACGTTAACAACTATCCAAGATATCTATCCCAACGCTGAAATTTCGGTAGTGGTAGAGCCTATGTCCAAATCGGCTTATCGGGTTTCTAAGGCTGTCAATGAGGTTATTCCCTTCAATTACCGAGCCCAAAATAGCCCGGCTGATTGGGCTAATTTGCTAGGTATCATTCGCGATCGCGAATTTGAACTCGTTTTATGTGCCAGTGACCGTTGGGAAGAAGGCGTTTTACTCTGGCTTAGCGGCATTCCCACTCGCATTGGTTATAGCAGTGCTCAGACACCATGGCTTTACACCAATACGGTGAAGGCTGATAAAACCCAATATCCGGCTGACCAATATCAGACCCTCTTGCAGGGACTATCTGAGTCCGCCAAGCCGTCATCTAATGCCTTAAATGTTCCTGAAGGTGATATTGCCTGGGCTGACGAACAGCGAAAAATCTTGGGACTAGCCGGCAGTGGCTATGTCGTTATGTATCCTGGGCTGACTGCTCAAGCAGATGGCTATCCTCCAGACAGCTGGCTCAAAATCATTGATGATTTTCAGAGCAAGCAGCCCCAGCTACCAATTGTGTTGCTATCCACTGTAGATAGCGAGGATTTAGTAGCTTCTCTCAGTCGTCAGCGTTCCCTGAAGATTATTACGGCTGAAAATCTGGGTCAGGTGGCTGCCACAATAGCCGGAGCTGACCTTGTGATTAGTCCCGATAGCTATGTCACTCAGGTAGCTATGGCTCTTCAGGTCTTTACCTTGGTCTTACAGACGACGCTCAGTAGCGCACTGCCTGCTGCTGAGGGTGAAACTAAAGTGATTGGTGTAAGTTCTGCTACAGAGAAGTTAGCTGATCTTGACCCTGGAAATGTATTGCAAAAAGTTTGGGGTGGCTAATCCGTTAAATATCCTCAAAATCGCTTGATAATACGCTGAAGTTAGCCAGCTCACATAATCGCCCCTTAGGCAAAAAGCTTAAGACTATATACGATGTTCTGAGGCACGTTGTTAATCATTCGATAGCATGCCTCTACGGTTTGATAGCTAAGACAAAAGTTTTGGCAATTTTTTTAACATTTATGATGAGGTAAAACCATGGATCGCGTTAAGTCTCAGGCTGCTGTGGTGTCTCAACTACTATTTGATCCTAAAACAGCGAGTGCGTATAAACACGTTCTTACCTTAACCGGCACAATTATCAAGGAAGTTGCCCTGCTTGCCTGGTTGCTTATTTGTTCTGTATTAGTATTTGGCGCTTGGTTTGGTGAGACAGCGATTGGTGCTGGGCGTACTGCTCGGGCTTGGTGGCAGACCCAGCAAACGGAGACAACCGATGGAAATCAGGCTGCTGCCGCCACGGGGCAAGCATTCCTGGATGTTAGCCAAAGCGGAGCTAATTTTCTGGTAGATAAAGCTCGGGAGCAACTTGGGTTAGAAAAAGCTGACCGTCCTGTTAAAGAGACGCTGGCTGCATCTGTTAAGCCTGAGCCACAGCCAATTGCTAAAAAGTCAGCACCTGCCACGGCTGAGAAGGTGGCACCTGTAGTTAAAGATGCGACGGTTGATAAAAAATCTTCTGAATCTAAAGCAGAGTCCGAGACACCAGTTGCCGAAAAGCACTAACTCGGGTTGTGCTCAAATTAGCTGGTTGAGTGTTTACTTAACTTTGTTGTCTGGGGGCTCGCTTTTTGAAGCGAGTCTTTTTTTTGATCACAATTTGCGCTAAAAGTCAGGCGGTATGGCATCCAGTGTTCGAATGTCGGTGGGTAGATAACTTAGCGACTCAGTGATATTAATCGCTTCTTCAACGGTGATATTGCTACAGGTGTTTTGCTCATAGTTTTGCGCATTGACTAAACCAGCACCGATCAGTCGGTAGAAACCATCATTTCCCACAAGCCAGTCGGTAAACAAGTCGCTCTCTGAACGTTGGTCAATAAATTTACCGTGATGAAGACGATAGCCATCACCAAATAGAGCACTGTCTATGGGGGCCTGGTTCTCAAGTGAGCTAGTTCTTATTCTGCTTGTAGCGTATTCAATGGCAAAACAGCGATTTTGATCGTCGCGATAAACCAGCCAGTAATATGGGTCCTCGCCGTTTGAGGTGTCACTGACACCGTAATTGGCCAAGGTCATGTTTGGGGTGAGATAAGTGGGAATAACGATGTTGATACCCAGATTTACCAGCTGATTGGCAACATTAGGAGAGAGATGTGCCAGATAGGAATTAGAGGGTGGCGGTGGCGGTGCCTCAGTGCTAAGGGCAGCGGTGTCCGTATCAGATGGGACGGTATCGTCAGCCACACTGTGGTCACCCGCTGGGGCGCTAACCATACTGTCAGCTGGCGGCTGTGTCGGCTGACAGCTGATTAAAGAGCATAAAAGTAGCCCCCCCATTAGCCGGTGGGGCAATCGCTGCAAATTAACCGTGATTTCGGTTGCTCTCATCCGGTGTTATCGGTGTGTAAATCTACTTGGGCGTTTAGGTACGACCAGCACCTGCTCAATAAGGGTCGCTGTTACGATGGGTAAATTGATAGTCTCCTTCTGCTTTAGAGATGGCCAATAAATCATGATCCGGATAGTCTGCTTGGTCCCCTGGGGTGCGATCGCCAATTTCAAGATAGGTTGCGATCGCATCTGATCGATTAATCAAGTGATGACCGTCCGCTACACCTGCTGGAAACCCAGCCATCATTCCAGGTTGTAAATGAGTTTCGCCAGCCTCTGTCACTAACGTTAGCTGCCCTGAAATGACATAGATAAATTCATCCTGGTGAGAGTGCCAGTGGCGTAGAGCCGACTGAGCACCAGGAGTCAATGTCGTTAAATTGACACCAAAATTGGTTAACCCCGCAGCATTGCCAACTCTCTGGCGCGACCGGCCTGCTACCGCTGCTTGAAACGGCTCTGGGTATCCTGTTCCTTGACTGATGGGTACATCGGAGAGATCAATAACCATGGGCAGCGTCCCCAGTAGATTTGTAATGGCCTTAGACGCTAATCAGCGACCTCTGCGCTAATCAGCGACCTCTGCCATTTCGATAACTTCGCCATCATAGTCTTTGACCAAAAAATTGAGAGGGCGCTCGCGACGAATCTTATGGCGCACCCCATTGGCCTGGATCTGCATCAGTAGCAGTTCCAGACAGTCGCGATCAAAACAGACGTGCCGCTGACGATCCTTATGACCACGGCTGGCGCCTGCAATCACATGTAGCTGAGTATTTTTTTTGAGCTGGTACCAAAGACCGTCAGGGCCGCTATATCCAGGCTCTGTTGGACGTGACATGGACCCCATACCCATCATGGGGTCTATGCTCGTTCCTAGGGTTTGCTCGTAGTTGTAGTAATAGTGCAGCGGCACATCAGCTGCAGACAGCCCCAGCATCCCCTCATAAATCTGCTGCGCAATGTTCAGATCTGACACCATCACCGTATGAACCTTTGGGGCGCTTGTTAAAAACATCCACATGGCCCCTGCGTAGGCCACCAAGAGCATAACCATGATGCCTTGGGTAGAAACAAGACTGTCGAGCGGTAGCCCTTGCCATAGGTCAGCCAAGGGAAAAAATAAAACGGCGGAACAAAAATCCATGGACAGTTTTAAAAAAAACGGTGCGCTGAGGTGCGGATTGATCAAGAGGCTAACCCTAGTGTATCAAGGGTAAAACTGACTCGCTGTTGCAAATAAGCCGGGTTAACCGATCCTTTACCGGTCGATGTGCTCACCTTACATGGATGATTTGTCAATTTCCGGCTGGCTTTTTCCGCTCAATCTTTAAGATTCGGCGGAACCTGGGTACAGTAATGACTATTTATACGGTAGTCTCAGTTTGATTAATGCCGGTTGCTGCCGGTAATTGGCAGGAGCTCCGTTCGCCGTACTGTGGATATTCCCAATTTTCCTGAATGTGATCATGCTGTCGTCAAGTCGCTTTTTGAATACAGCGACTACGACCTGGTGCAACACCTTAAGCTGCACCCCCAAGAGGGCAAGTACTTTACCGCTATATTTTGCCGCTACAGCCCAGTAGTCTATACACTGATTCGCCATTCGGCTCGTTCTACGGTGCAATCGGAGTACTTATTTGCGCTGACGTGGCGACATATTCTCTATGAGTTGAGTGGTCTTGACCTGCCGGCTGAGCCACCTGAAAACTTTTCCCTACAGGCTTGGTTAGTGAATTTGACAGCGGCCTGTATTAACCAGGCTGCACTGCCCGACGTTGAAGAGATTCACTACAGTCTGCAGGAAGCATCGCCGCCTCTTTGGTGCTATGTGACTCAGGCCCTTGAACGGCTGCAGCCCTTGCATCGTTTGGTAATCGTCATGGCCCAAACATTTCGCTGGAGCAATACACGCATTGCCGCTTACCTGCAGGCTGAGGGACAGCGGATTTCTCCGAAGTCTGTAGAAACACTACTGACTAATGCCCAGCAGTCCTTAAGTAAGGCCCTGCCCCATGATATTCAGGCGATTTACTTTGGGGATACTGAGACTGCTACTGAGGAAAACCTGGCAGAGGATTTGGCAAACTTAATGGATATATCTGATCTGGATTTAGAACAGCCAAATCTGGCGTCAGAAGCGTGATAGCTTTCTTTGGGAAGCGCTCAGTTTTTTATATAAGGAGAGGTTTGGCCGTGCACAGGGCATTTGGTTACGGGATGGTGCTGATGACAATGGTTGGGGTGCCTGCAGCCTATGCCCAAGATTCACTTGATGACCAGTTGCGACAGCCGGTCAATCGTGAAGTGATCAATCGGCAGCGAGATGTTGCTGACCAGCTATTGCGTTTGGGAGAACGTCAGGCCTCTCAAGAAGACTATCGCTCGGCGCTAAGTGCTTGGGGCCGAGCTGCCGAACTTTATTATGAGATTGGTGACACGGCCTCGATGGAGCAGACTTACGGCAGAATTGGCGGTGCCTATGCCGAACTAGGTGACTACACTGGTGCTGAAACAGCGGTACGCCGCCAGCTTGCGATCGCACGAGACAATCAGAACTTTAGTACCCAAATTTTTGCTTGGAATACCTTAGGCACGTTTCGACTACAGCGAGGCGCCATCAACTCGGCTACTCAGGCCTATGAAGAAGCCCTCAATGTAGCCTACAGCGTTCAAAATTTTGAAGGCATTGGTCTATCTTTGAGCAATTTGGGTCTATTGGCCTCTGTCCAGGGAGATTATGTTACGGCGATTGACTACTATGAAGCCGCTGGTAACTATCGCACTCAAGCAGGCAACCTGATTGGTCGAGCAAACACAAATAACAACCTGGGCGCAGCTTATCTGGCTCAAGGATTACAGGGAAAAGCAATAGGGGCCTATCGATTAGCCTTAAGGTACGGTCAGGACAGCAACGATGAACCGGTTCAACTCAGTGCGATTGACGGACTGATTGACGTCTACAGTGCTCTCAGTGACTGGGATCAGGTGCGTCGCTATCTAGATGAGCGGATTGCCCTCACCGTAAACACCGATAATGATTGGGGGCGTTTGGTTACGTTTAAGCGGCTGGGAGAATTTTACGAAGCCACAGGAGAGCCAACCCTAGCCCAAGAGCAGTATGCAATGGCCTATGAGCTGGCACGCCTGTTGGATCAAACTAATCTGGAAGTAGAACTGTTTAATCGGCTGCTAAGTTTTCAGAACCGTTAGGATGGCAACAGTTAATGCGGTTTGACCTCATCAGTCTATTTCCTGATTTTTTAACATCACCGCTACAGTCGGGACTTATTGGTAAAGCCCTACAGCGAGAGATTGCCCAGGTTCACATTACCAACCCGCGAGATTTCACCACTGATAAACATCATAAAGTTGACGATGAACCCTACGGTGGTGGTGTGGGTATGGTGATGAAGATTGCCCCGATTGTAGCTGCCCTAGAAAGCTTGCCCCAACAGCCCCGTCGTGAGGTTGTGCTCATGACGCCCCAAGGGGAACCTATGACCCAATCTTTATTTTGGCAGTGGTCAACAGGGTTAGATCAGCTAGTCATTATTTGTGGTCATTACGAGGGTGTGGATGAACGTATTCTTAACGTAGTGACTCGGGAGATATCCCTAGGGGACTTTGTTCTTACCTGCGGTGAGATTCCAGCCCTTGCCTTGCTCAATGGTGTGATCAGGCTGCTACCCGGCACTGTTGCAAAACGAGAGTCTCTACATGACGACAGTTTTGAGGCGGGTCTGTTAGATTACCCCCACTACACCAGACCCGCTGAATTTCGAGGATGGAGCGCACCAGAGGTATTGCGCTCAGGCAATCATGCGGCCATTGCTCACTGGCGCCGACAGCAGCAAATTGAGCGCACCCGCGAACGTCGTCGCGATCTTTATGATCGCTGGCAGCGGCAATGGGAAAATAAGTCAGAGGACTAGACTGCCGGACTGACATGACTTGAGGAGTACCCCCCCCTATGGGCATTCGCATTGGCAACGGCTACGATATTCATCGTCTAGGTCCTGATCGACCGCTGATTTTAGGCGGTGTTACGATTCCCCATAGCTTGGGGCTATTGGGCCATAGCGATGCAGATGTCCTTACCCATGCAATTATGGATGCTCTGTTAGGGGCGCTGAGTCTAGGGGATATTGGACGTTATTTCCCCCCCACCGATCCAAAATGGAAGGGGGCTGATAGCCTCAAGCTATTGGACCAAATCTATCAAATGGTCCAGGAAAAAGGATGGGCTATCGGTAATGTAGATACGGTGGTTGTGGCTGAGCGGCCTAAACTCAAACCACACATTGCTGAGATGCAGAAGTGTTTGGCTGACCGGCTGTCTTTGGCTGTTGATCAAATAGGCATTAAAGCAACAACTAACGAAAAGTTAGGGCCCACAGGCCGTGAAGAGGGTATTGCTGCCTACGCTGTCGTGCTGTTGGTACAGCCATAGACAACAATGTCGTGCTGTTGGTACAGCCACTGGTAGCAAGAGTGTTAAAAAGTTTCTAGGAATACATAATTCTGGCAAAAAATTTTTTAGAATTTATAAAGCATTATCCGGATCTTGCAAAAGCGTCATGTAGCTATGCTTCTCTCAGTTGCTTGTTCGGCGGAGCTTAGTGGCCGCCATAGTAACGCTTAAGAAGCAACTGCAAACTGTCTGGTGGTGGTTGATTAGGATGTCGAGGTGTCGTTATGGATGGCTCAACCGTTGCAGTTGCTCTCGATGGAATAGGCGGAGCTTGTCAGTTAGCTAGGCCTGATCAGCTAAGTCATTGGTTTTTGAACATTCCCCCAGAACGTATTGGGCTGAATGGAGAATTTGATTATCATGGCCTGTCAAAGCGAGTTTCTCATCGCTTGAGTACTAAGGTTAACAGTCCTTTAGGGCGCTTAAAGGTACGCCAGCGAGGTCGAGTTGTTGTTTTGAGTGGCCAGCTTGGTTCACCCTACCAGCTGCGCGAAATCGTGAACTTAGCGATGTCGGTAGATGGTGTAGATGAGGTAGAGACTTATGGGGTAGCTGTCGCTGAAGCTTGTTAGTCCTTGTTACAGGTGGATGTCAGTGAATGTGGGGTGAGCATGGCTACCTTTTCAACAGCCAGCTAAAGTAGTGACCCCGTTTCTTGGTCAGGTGCAACTCGGAGCCGAATGAGCGACAGAGCCAGAATGACGATAAAGAGCACCAGACCGATGGTGCAGGCATAGCTCATTTCTAGATTGACAAAAGCCTGCTCATAAACGTAGTAAACGACGGTTTTGGAACTGCTGCGGGGACCTCCCTGGGTCATAATGTAGACCTCTTCAAAAACCTTAGTGGCTGATATGGCAGAAATTACAGCCACGAGAAACATGTAAGGTTTCATCAGCGGCAGCGTAATGTCCCAGTGTTTGCGCCAGCGATCAGAGCCGTCAATGGCTGCAGCTTCATAGAGGTCTTCTGAAATACCTTGCAAGCCGGCTATGTAGATAACCATGTAATACCCCAACCCCTTCCAGATAGTGACTGCCATCACACTAAATAGGGCTAAGTTAGGGCTGGTAAGCCATGGAATACGAATAGTTTGGCCCGTAATGCTGGAAAGTAGCTGATTAAATAAACCGGTCTCAGCATACAGCCAGCGCCAGGCAATACCCGCAACTACCATGGAAATAACAACTGGAGTGTAATAAGCCACCCGGAACCAGTTCATTCCATTTAGTTTTTGGTTGACCAAGCTCGCCAGCATGAGGGGTGCGATCGCAAGTACAGGTACCACACCGACTAGATACACTAAGGTATTACCCACCGTTTGCCAAAATGTTTCGTCTCGCCACAGACGTACAAAATTAGCCCACCCTACCCACTCTGGGGGCTGACCAATGGCATAGCCATATTCCGTAAAGCTCAGATAAAAAGCCTGTAGCGCTGGCCAAAATACAGTCAATCCCAAGACTATCAGAGCCGGTGCTAAGAATGCGTAGGGGATTAACCAGCGAGGGAACGGACGCTTTATCCAAATCATCTACATAAACCGTCGATAATCCTGACCCAAAAACAAAGCCCTTTCGGCATTGCGCCGTCGAGTTAGACCGGCTAAAACACGACCACCTGCGCGATTCCAGCGTGGAAATTCATTGGCTGCGCCATAGATATCACGGCGGTTGAGTTTGCGTAATAGCGTGGAGCTACGCATGGCTCCAGAGCCCACGTTATAGGTAAATGACACGATAGCAGCAAATTGATTGTCATTGATTGAGACTCGCACCGCCTGATTAACGGCTTGCTCAAACCGATTAAGATCAGCTTTGAGCAGTGCCTCAGCTTGAGCTTCACTAATTTCTTGACCCGGTTTTACCCCTCGGGTAGTCCCGTAGCCAATGGTCCAAACACCAACAGCATCTTGATAGGCCTTTAACCGCAGCCCTTCAAATGACTTAATTAGATGTACACCGCTAGCATTTGTTTGTCGTGATGTGCTGGATGATTGGTTGCCAGAGCTAGGTGCTGGCTGCTGTGGTATGGGTTTAGGTTCGGGTCCAGTTTGGGAAACAGTCATTCCTCGAGGGGCATCAGCACGACTGAACCATGATTTCATGCCGCTAATATTGAGCACCTTCTCATTTGGATTGGATTTGGAAGGATATTTAGAAATTTTGGAGATGTAATATCCCCCCTGCATCAAATAGATAGCCTTATCTGTTTGCTTGATCCATGTGCCCATAGAAATTTCTCTTGGTTGTTTTTACACAGACTTTACTGTATCTAGATGACTAGAATAAAAAGTAGAATGATCACGAAATTTTAGTTTGCTCATGGTTGTAACGTCAGCATCTTCCAAAACAACTAATCAACCTGTTGTAAAACGCCTGGCAAATGGTTTAACCATTATTGCCGAGCAAATGCCGACGGCCGCTGTCAATCTTAATATTTGGCTGCGGGTAGGCTCCCGAGTGGAGTCTGATGCCATTAACGGTATGGCTCATTTTTTAGAGCACATGATTTTTAAGGGCACCCCGCAACTTCAGTGCGGCGAGTTTGAGCGCTTGATTGAAGAACGCGGCGCTGTTACCAATGCGGCTACAAGTCAAGATTACACCCATTACTACATTACGACGGCTCCTAAAGACTTTACGACGCTTGCCCCACTCCAGGTGGAGCTATTGCTCAATGCCAATCTTCATGACTGTGATTTTGAGCGAGAGCGGCCAGTAATTTTAGAAGAAATTCGACGTTCAGAAGATAATCCGAGACGGCGAGTATTTCAGCATTCAATGGTCCTCAATTTTGAGCAGCTGCCCTATCGGCGCACTGTGCTTGGACCAACATCGGTGATTGAGCAGCTCTCCGCAGAGCAGATGCGTGATTTTCACTGGCGCTGGTATCAGCCTCAAAACATGACTGCTGTGGTTGTGGGTGATTTGCCCGTTGATCAGCTAATTTCTACAGTAGAGCAGAGTTTTGACCAGGCACTGGCTAATCGTCGGCAAACAAACCTTACAGAGCCCTTAGAGCGCGTACCTGTAAGTACCCCCGAAGCTCCGTTTACCTCTATTTCTCGAGTTGACCATAGCGATGCCACACTGCAGCAGGCAAGACTTGTACTAAGCTGGCGTGTACCCGGTCTCAGACAGCTATCAGAAACCTACGCGCTGGATGTGGTGGCTTCAATTCTGGGCCAGGGACGTACAGCTCGTCTGGTACAAGATCTGCGTGAAACCCGTGCTTTGGTAAACAATATTTTTACTAGCAATATCACCTATGGTGAGCAGGGTGTTTTTTATATTGCGGCTAATTTGGCGATTGAACAGCTTGATACTGTTGAAGCGGCTGTTCTAGAACATATTCAGCGTCTATATAAAGAGCCCGTTAGCGAAGTGGAGCTGAGCCGCATTCGTACCCAAGTGGCTAATCGCTACATATTTAGTAATGAAACCTCTAGCGATCGCGCCAGCATGTATGGCTATTATCATGCGATGACGGGCGATATTGAGAATGCACTGAACTATCCGACTGCGATTAAAACAGTGGATGCAGATGCGGTTCAGTCAGCGGTACAGCGCTATTTGCCTATTGAGGCCTACGGCGTGCTACGGCTACATCCTGAAGCCAACTAAACTCAAAAAACGAAAATTGAGGCAAGACTATGGCCGATATTTGGGCTGATATCGCCGCGCATATCAGCCAAGTTACTCAGCAGCCGTTCTATGGAAAGCAAACTCGCTCTATAGGTGGAGGCTGCATTAATCAGGCCTACGGTTTGAGTGACGGTCAGACTACATTTTTTATCAAGCTCAATCAAGCCAGCAAACTAGCCATGTTTGAAGCTGAACTAGCAGGGCTTAAAGAGATGTATGACAGTCAAACGATTCGAGTTCCGCAGCCGATTTGCTCCGGGATGTCTGGGGCTAACTGTTACATCGTGATGGAGTGGCTAAATTTAGGCAATAGCGGTGCTGCTTGGGCCACCATGGGAGAAAATTTAGCGACTATGCACCACAGGTCTAGCGATCTTGGTTTTGGCTGGCATCGTGCTAACACCATTGGCGAAACCCATCAGCCCAATGACTGGCAAGAAAGCTGGCTGACATTTTGGCGAGATCAGCGCGTAGGGTACCAGTTTCGTCTGGCGAAACGTCGAGGAGGATCGTTTCCTCAGCAAGAGGCTTTACTATCGGCCTTACCCGAACTGTTGGCTGGTCATGATCCAGTACCGTCGTTAGTGCATGGCGATCTATGGTCTGGCAATGCGGCCATTACCACTAAAGGAGAACCCGTTATCTTTGATCCGGCCACCTACTATGGCGATCGCGAAGTGGATTTAGCGATGACAGAGCTATTTGGTAGTTTTCCGAATGCCTTTTACGAAGCCTATGAATCAGCATATCCGCTTGCAGACGGGTATCCTGCTCGCAAAATTCTCTATAACCTCTATCACATTCTCAATCACTTCAATTTATTTGGTGGCGGCTATGCCGCCCAAGCCAATCGTATGATTCAACAGCTATTGGCAACTGTCCGTTAGGTGTGGATGTCAGGGGGTATTCAAAAAAATCCAGCTGCAAGCCTTTCGCAAGAATCTGAGTTAGAACACGACGAGAATTTGATATATTGAAGTTCGACAATTCGGCGGCATGGCCAAGTGGTAAGGCAGAGGATTGCAAATCCTTTATCCCCAGTTCGAATCTGGGTGCCGCCTTTTAAGGAATTTGAATGATGAGTTTTGAATTAGGCTAGCCTTTTAAGCTTCTAGGTCAGCAGCCGTTTGCCTAGCAAAAGTAATTCAAAATTTAGAACTCAAAACTCCCCTAGTCCACATCGTAGTAAGAGGGATTAGCCCGTTTGTGTCTTATTGGTGGAGGTGGCAAAAACTCTTGCTCATAGTAGCGATATCCACTAGGAGGCACGGGCATTTGAAACGGGTAGACCACCGGTACGGCCCGGTCTTCGCGACGGCGACCCGATACTAGAATCATGCAGAGAATGATGGCACCTCCACCCAAAATTATCACGATCAATAAGCCACCCCCAATCCATAACAGAGAAGTCTGAACGCTGTTATCTGAATTAGTTTGCTCAGACTGAGCCGCTGCTAGCTGACCGTTTTGTAGAGACAGGGTGTCGACTGAACGCTGGTATTCTCTAAGCTGGGAAAGAACAGCCCGCGTTTCTTCCTGTTGCTGCTTAAGCTGATTCTCTAGGTTACGAGCTAGCATTTCTTGCTGCACTAGCTGGTTTTCTAGCTTGGTTGTGAGTTCTTGCTGTCGATCAAGTTCCTGTTTAATATCGTCATTAAGCCCCTCATTAATTGTCTGTATCGGGGATTGTGGAACCGGCACAACGGTTTCTAAACTCGCGGAACTTGGCTCAGCTTCAGGGGGAGATGTTTGAAACCCAACTCGTGCAATCAGCAACACTAAAACAGCTACCCCGGTCGTTGCACATCCGGCAACGAACGCAGTGGTATCAGTCATAGATGATTTGGGTGCCATTAATTAATGATTATCCCCACCAGTTCATAGTTACTATTGCTTTTGGCACGACCTGCAGCATTGATTGAACATGAAGAATGTATGCTGTACTCTGCGTGAGCAGACATCTTTCTTGGATGACCCTACACCCATAAAGGTGATCCAGGTGATGATGTCAAGGTTTATTTATATTATCGTACACAATTCGAGTGAAACCATCGCTAAACGAGGGTTTCCTAAAATTTATGCAGAGTTTTGATGCGCTTTAGCGGTAGATGTACGTTTTGATGTACATGATGGCATTGTGCATTATACTCCATGGACTAAAGAAAAAAGTGTCTGGAATCTAACAGTTAGTATTTCGGCAAGTCGCTACTGTGCCAGTATTTTCCTTACATATAAATAAAGCCGCTGACCAGATATCCGCTACAGTATGTCACGGTTTAGGAAAGCCCTCTGTCTCTTTATTTAGATGACCTGACATTATAAGGACACCGTAAAGAACAATAGACTAAAATCTACCATTTTTATCCCATCTCTTTATGATTTCAATCTTGACAACCAAAGGTTAAATCAATAAGTAATAAGCCCCCTGCATCGGTTAGGCGTTCTTAGGATGTAGAGGTTATTTGAGAATTTGCTAGCCCATGGATATTGTTCCAGAAAAAGTAGTGCACCTATCAAACCGGGTGGACACCTTACATCAGCTGCTAGAGCAGATTGATGGCAAAGTGTCCGATCTGCTGGTTCGCCAGGATACAAGCAGTGATGGTGGTCGGCTTAAGTTTGGGGTTAGTCCACCCGAGCGAGTCGTTGCCAATGGTTTAGATGAAGCCTTTGATCACAAAGATATCTTGAATGATGAGCCTCACTTTGGGGTTGATCAGCTGAGTGGGGGGCAGTCGTTGTCGCCTGAAATTCAGGTGCAGCGGTTAACGGCTCAGTTGACAGCTGCTTATAATCGGATTGCTGCACTGGAAGAACAGCTTCTTGCCCATCGAACACATTAGCTGGCAGTGAATGCTGTGGATAAAGGCTTGAGCGATTGCTAGATTGAACGCAAGAAATGCTGTCTTAATCCTTTGGTGGCAGCATTTGGAGGCAGCTTTCTAGTAGGGCTTCCATAGCTTCTAGTATTGTTTGCTGGTGCCAGTGCTGGTACATATGTGCTGCGATTAAACAGCCACCTGCTCCTACTCCCTCCTTGACATATCCTTTCTCAAATAGGGTGAACTGCTGAAACCGTGACTGTTCAAATGAAAAAGCACTGCTAATAATTGGGGGTGTTGGTACTGTTTGCGCCAGATTCAGAAACTGACTAGTTTTGTCATTGACAATCCACCGGGTAGTGCCGATGACCACATTTTTTGACTCCCATGCATACTGAGTGCTCAGCTGGTTCAACAGCGTATAAATAGCAATCATTTGACTACCACCTGCGAGCAAAACGCCGCTGTGGTGACTTGCAGCAATGGTCATTCCTAAGACAAACGGTTGCATGGGGTCGCCGACTGTTGCGATCGCATCCCATATGGTCCACTGAGGAAACCCGGCCGGGTTTCCTCGTAGTCCCGCATTAACAAGTGCAGTTTATTGCTCATGATTACAGGTGAGATGGCTGCTACCCATCATGCCAGCAACTTCAAAGCCAAGGGCAGTTAAGACGGCTTGAGCAGTGGTCGTGCCCGCGACTACACATTCGCCAATCACCAAATAGCTATTAGCAAACCGACGCCCCAAACGTTCACCCCACTCAAGACCCGCATTAAATAGATGAGTACCCGTACTAGGTGAGAGCGCATGTCCAGTGCTGAGGCAGTTCGCAGTGGCTCCATTGACATCTATATGGGGAACGCCCGGTTGATACGGAAGCCCCGCATTAAACAGATAGACCGGTAAGCCTTGATTACTTACAATAGCCCGTGTTAGTAGGGCTGGTGAAACCCCTGCTGTCAGAGGGGGCAGCGGATACTGAGGTGCTGCTGTCGGGCCCTCATAGATAAATTCAGCGTCCGCTACTGCCGTCATCATTCTTGCCTGAGGCGTGCTACCTGCTGCAGAAATCTCAGGAACTAGGGCCGTTTTAGTAAAGCCTAAAACGCACACATAGCAGGGACGTTGTCTCTGATAGCGTTGCTGCCACTGATAAGTGACCGCAGGATTTGTATGGTGAGTGATCAGAGAATAGAGTTTTGACCCAGCAGGCGGCATAGCAGGAGTAATGGTTTCTACTCCTCAAGGATTTGCTGTACCCACTGTGGTGGTGAGGGTATGGTGATTCCCATGCGCTCTAAAAGAATCCAAGCTGTTAAATGTACGGTGAAGAGGTAGATGGTACTGCTAAAAAATACCATTGAGACCGCTGCAATCTGAATGATACCAGGGCTGAGCTGTCCCATCGCCCCTAACCCAATGAAGCCAAAATCTAATAATCGATTAGTAATCCAGTCTGTCAGCTGTATAACCTGAGCCACCAAATATCCCCACAGGTCTTCCCCAGCCATCCACGACAGTAGCCAAATGCGAAAAAAGATACCCAGGGTGACAATAAATGCGCCGACAGGTAGCGAAATCAGCCAGGACGTTTGGTTGCGCCAGTGATATCCCAGCTGTACTCCCAGCACTCCGTAGGGAATTACATAGAGTAGGCTACGGGGTGGTCCAATTAAGATCGCCAAGAGCAGACCAGAAACTAAGGTCGCCATCCAGGCAGCGCGAGAGTTCCAGCGCAGATAGACCAGGGCCACAGGAACTGGAAATAAAATGCGTAATAAAGGGCCAGGTGGAAAATAGAGATTGATTAACCACATTAAGCTCGCCGCACTGGCCAAGAATGCTGTTTCCACCATAGCCACAGGCCCCTTTTGGCCGGGTGCCGTAATGGTCTTGCTCCTAATAGGAATTAGAGGAGGAGTATCCTCTTCTATCCAGGGAGTTTCTAGGTCAATGTCGTTGAAGTCAGTGGAGTTACTGCTATCAGCCACATCTGGCGGTTGTTTCTCTGCCTGATACTCGTCTGGCTGCCCCATGGTGCTGAGAATTATTCCTAACCAAAATTCTAATGTTGAGAAAACGGTATAGCTAGACAAGCAGGCGATCTAAAGCATCAATCGAAGGAATGCGAATCAGATCACGCTCTCGGCTAATCAATCCTTTCTTTTCGAGTTTACTCAAAACACGAGTAACTGTTTCTCTAGCCAGACCGCTGAGGCTGCTAAGCTCACGATGCGGCAAATTGGGAATTTCTACACCCTGAGACCCAATAGTTCCCTGACCATCGGCCAAGAAAAGTAGAACATCAGCGACGCGGGATTGACTATCAGACTCTCTCAGGCGTAACCGTCGGTTAACTTGACGTAACCGACGAGCCATTAGCTTAGCCAAACGAATACCTGCTTGGGGTTCGTGGTTGAGTAAGCTTACGAAATCTTGAGCTGGCATACTGCCAATCATTGTGGTGGCCAGGGTGATGACATCTGTGGATCGAGGCACCTCTTCTAAAGGGGCCATTTCACCAAACAACTCACCTTTACCCAAGATGTTTAAGGTAACTTCTTTTCCGTCAAGATTGTAGGTACGGATTTTGACCCATCCATCCAAGATGAAATAAACCGAGTTGCCCCAATCATTTTCCAACAGCAAAACCTGACCGGCTGGATGGCGACGTGTAACAATCTGTGCGGTTGCCTGCTGCACCGTAGCTTCGGGTAATTCCTCAAAAAAAGGGGCCGCTGCAATCAGACTTTCGCTAGCTGAATTGTCTCGGGCACCGTATCTGCTGTCCATAGGCGGAGAAGCCACGGTTGGGTGAACAATAAAATCAAAAATTAAACAGTAGAGGCGTTGCGCTGATAGGCAGCTAGCCCAGCTCAGATATTTTAGGTGCTTTAGCCACTCTTAGAACGCTAAAAGAAAGTCAAGACCTGCTAAACCTCAATCTATGGATTATCTTAGTAATGCTAAAGCCTGCGTATCTGTAAGTTTCAGGTCTGGTACTCTAGCGGCTAATCCATAGCTTAATCTTTAAAGCGGTAGCTTACTGCAATATGAAGGCTCAGTTTGCTTTAAGTTTGTCTCTGGTTTGCCTAAACAAGGGTACAGCACGACTGCGTCATCCCCCTAATCAAAAAAACGTTAACTTAACTTCACATCTCAAGCATGAGGTCTAGGGGTATCGATTAGGATGACACCCATCTGCACGTAATATGGTCATCTTGATATTCACAGGCCTCGGTGGCTTCGTCAGGATTTTTCCCAGAATGCCTGTAGATAGGAGGAAATTGTGATTTTTTAGCCAGCCTGCTTTACACTTTGGGCATTCAGTCGATAGGGACTGTTCTGCCCACGCTTGGGCTGAGTATTCTCCGATTTGCAGAGTTCGTTGTTGAAAGGCCGCACTGTGACTTCTCAAAAGGATCAAATCCAACGCCTCATTGCTGAAATTGATGCGACCCTCGCTAAACCGTCTTCCCGTTTGCCGTTGGGCTTGTCAGGAGACTCTGAGCAACAGCGTCAGCTTTTAGGCAAGCTGTTTAACTATCTGCAGTCTCTAGATCAAATGTTTGAGTCTCCGGGAGGATGGGGGCCGATCAACCCAGACACTGGGCAGTTTGTATCGCCTTCGGCCTCAGAACCTGATATGGAGGAGTCGGCAGCTCAGGTATTGCAGGGTTTGCTGACGGAGATGAAATACCTTAGGGAAAACTCCTTAAGGCCCATGCGTCAGGAGCTAGAGTCACTGCAGCAAAAGCGTGACAGCCTGCAGGCAGAAATTAATGTTCTAGAAGCGCAGCGGGTTGCAGAACCTTCACTACAGTCTGAGCAACAAATCAATGCTTTTTTAGAAACCTTGATGCAGCGCCTACAGGAAAAGCTGTCGGCCCAGATGGTTCAGAATTTTGCCACCATGGAAGCGGCGGCTATGGAACAGATGGCGGCTGCGGATAATCCTGCCCCTATGATGTCGGGGCAACGGTTAGAGCAAGTGCGACTTTTGCAGGCTCAGTCGGATCAGCTGCTGCTAAAGCTAGACAGTACGCTGACGGCCGTTTTTGATTCATTGCAAAAAAGTGTCGATAGCTATCGCGAGTCCCTGGAGGAGGGGCTGGATCATATGCACGGCCTAGGTCGTCAGGGTGAGGTGATTTTTCATGCGTTTATTAATCATCTGGCCCAGCAGCTTGGTCAGGATGCGTCGTTATATCTAGCGACTGGTCTGGGTGAATCGGATCAGCCATCGGCCCTACAGGAACAGCCTGACTCTGTAACCGCCGATGTGGATTTGGATGCGATTCAGCTGGATGAGCTTGATCAGGCTCTTGAAGATCTATCTTTAGAGAACGAAGCGGAAGCCGTCGCTGAAGCCCCTCTCGAGGTTGATGCTGACCTGTCGGAACTAGAGCTGCTGGAGCAGGCAATTGCACCAGACGAAGACATTACCTTGATTCAGGCTAATGATTTGTCTGAGTTAGAGCTACTAGAAGATGAGGTTGCACCAGACGAGGACATTACGCTAATTCAGGCTGATACCGACCTTGGCGAGGAGATTGAGTTTGACCTTGATGAGGCGATTACGCTGATTCAAGATGATGAGCCTGACTTAGGTTTTCTTGATGAGGCGATTGATGATGATGATGGCTCCGCCGATGCGTTTGCACAACTGACCGCCGATGCTGAGTCAGAGAGCCCACCCGTAGGCGCGATCGCAGACGATGAATCAACGCAACAAAACCTAGACTTATCGTTGGACGATATCGATGAGAACCTTGGTCTATTGGCGGTAGGGAGTGAAAATAGCGAACTTTTGAGCCTGGATGAGCTCAATGACGGCGCACCAGACCAGGGCGAGCTGCCTCAGGAAAGCGGTGAAAGTGAGCTATTTAACTTTGATGTTGATTTTGATTTGGGTTTGGAGCCCATTGAAGAGGATGACGATTCCACCGCTGATTTGCTGGTAGGCTCACTCTTTCTAGATGACCCCAAGGCTACCGAAGACTCATCGAACGACTTTTTAGACTTGAATCTAGAACTCACAGAGAACGACGCCAATGAGCCAGACGCTTCATCTTTAACCACTGACGTCGAAGCACCTGCTGAGTCAGTGGTCGCTGATTCAGATCTAATTGAGACAGCCAATCAGGTTGCCGATGCCTGGCTATTTGAACAAACAGGTGCTGAGGTTATCGACGACAATGTGATTCCTGAGGCAACCGTCGAGAGTTTGTTTGGTGATATTGCGTCTGGGGATGAACTAGAAAATGTAAATCAACCAGAGCCTGAGGGTGACGTGGTGGTTTCGCTTTCAGAGGTTCTGCCCGATGACCTGGCGGCAGAAACGGTTGAGGAGTTCCCGGAGAATGTGCCAGACGATGTTTATATCGCGGCGGCGGCGGACGAAGATTTGATTAATCTGGTACAGCCAGATGCTGAGCAGCGTCTGCTGATTAACTTTGATGATGAGCAGCTCGTAGAGCAGCTAGACGAAGACCTACAAAAGCTTGCCGGTGACACGTTTGCTACTGACTATGGCGTTGAGGAAGATGACACCCTAGAGCCTTTAGATCAAGCCACATTGGAAACCATTGTCAGAGATCTCAATTTAGAAAGTTTGGATCTTGAGTCTGGCCAGTCTGATGGGGAGCTTGAACCTGAGATGACTGACGAGTCCAAAACTGAACAAGACGAAGATCCATTTGCTGAACCTCTACAGTCTGACGATGAAGCAGACTCTGACTTATTTGAAGGATTTGCTGCAGAGGTTGTCGATGTCGACGATCCATCATCTGGTAGCGAAGAAATCGATATCGCCACAGTCACCTCTTTGACGGAAACTGAGCTTGAGTCTAACGATGTTGATCTTTTGGGGTTAGTCGCTGACCCACTGCTGGATGATTTTGAGGATGGACTGACTGATTCTCTAGCGGATGAGCTAGGTGGCCTTAATGCGCAGTCAAACGCGCTCTCGCAGCAGCCAGCTGACCAGATCGTTGGGCAAATCTTGTCTGATCTTGAAGAACCTGTAGTGCCTGCAGATGAGGCTGTCACAGCGCCAGTGGTTGAGGATACAGAACCAGGGTTAGATTCATCCTCACTACCCGATTTGCCCGCTGACTTTTTGGTAGGCGATCCGGGGACTGTTTCCCCTGAAGCGGATGATTTTTTGCAAGCGGAACAAGATGCCTTCTGGCAGACCATGACGGAGGATGAACGTTCTCAGTCTTTGGATAACAGGACGTCAGATATCTTAGATATCGTCGACTTATTAAACGAAGATGAGCCGGTATCTGATGCTTCTAATGAATCTGCCCCTCCTGATGATTTGGGATTGGATGCTGCCTCAGTATCTGCGGCGGATGATTTGGAGGATTTATTAGGGTTAGATGACCTGCCAACTGTCGAACCCGTTGAAGACTCCAATATTGACCTGGGCGATCTAGACGAACTGTTTGGTCAGTCACCACTACCTGAGTTAGAAGCGCTCGATCAGGGGGACTCAAGTTTTGGCGATGCTCCTGTCACCGATCCCCTAACTGCCTTGGGATTGGATGTGACGGCCCCGATGGAATCATTGCCAGAGACATCACCAGAGGCGCTTATACCCAATCTGATTCCTGAAACAGATACATCAACAGACGTGTCTGTACCAATGGCGGCAGCAAATGTAGAGGCGACTATAACCGACCCTGTGGCTGAGCCGGTTGTCACTAATGACGGTGTCACCAATGAGAGTGTCACCGATCCTCCTGTGACAGATACCCCAATAGATGTGTCTGTAGATGTTGGAGGGGACTGGTTTTTAGGGTTAGATGTTGGCTCGACAGGGTTATCTGCGGTGCTGATGGATCGTCAAACCGGCCAAGTTTATCCCCTCTATTGGCAAAAAGCCACTGAGGAAGCTAAGCATTTTCGACTGCCTGCGATGGCGTTGATGACATCAGCTCAAGAAACAATAGCTGTGGGCTATGACGCCTTAGGGGATTTAGGTAATTTGGATGCCTTTGGAGCCGAGGCTTCAGAGCTGATAGGGGTTAATCGACTGAAGCCGTTGTTAAAGGTGGCGGTGGGTCATGGCCAGACATTGGCTAATTCTGATCCGTGGGTGCGCTGGTCAGATACGGTTGAGCTACCCATGCTGCAAATATTGCAGGCGATGGTGACGCTCTTAAAGTATGTGAAAGAACAAGGGCAGGCTGTTGGCTTAGATAACGATAGTCTCAAGCAAATTTGGGAAAAGCTACAGGGAGTTGTGGTTGGTTATCCTACAAACTGGCCAGACACTTACAGCTTTAATCTGCGGGAAGCGGTGTTGGCGGCTGAGCTAATCGATCAGCCTGAGCAGATTTTATTTGTAGAAGATGCGATCGCAACCATTCTTTCTGGCCTACCTGACCCCAATAATGCGGCCATAGCAGAGACCGTTTCTCTATCACGACAGCCCAGTTTATATAACTGTCAGTGGCAAGAAGGCACCGTCGTCATCAGTGGTGGAGCTGTGATGACTGAGCTTGGTTTAGTTGACTTACCTAAAAAGTTGACCAATCTCAACTACGCTGACTTTGCTCTGCGTGGATTTGCCTACGCTGGAGATGCCCTCGACCAGGACATTGTTTGTCAGCTGCTGCTACCTGAAGAGCGACGTCAGCCCCTCACCGAGGCAGACGCGTCAATTAGCTGGGATTGGCAAGGCCATCTCGCTGCTGAAGATGCTGATTGGGGACAGCTAAATCTGGATGGTTTAACGCTTCCTGCCGTCGGTCATGTCGATTGGTCCCAGCGCTATCAGCTGCAGCAACGACTGCTGAAGTCTAGCTTGGGGCAAGGTTTATTGGCCGCCGCTCGCCATCTAAAACTAGCGCTACAGCAACAGAATCAAATGCAGTTGACCTTAGCCGGTCAACACTGGTTAATTAAACGGCGCCATCTCGAAAACCTGATCTTTTTGCCCTATATTCAGCGGATTAATCGCTATCTAAATGTGCTGCTGAGCCATCACTCTATTGATAGCCAGGCCATTAAACAGGTGGTGTGTTCGGGGGGCTCAGCTTCGTTGCCTGCCATCGCCCGCTGGCTGCGTCAAAAGTTTCCCAATGCCACCATCATTCAAGATACCTACGCCAGTGAGCTACCCCACAGCTGTAGTCGTGTTGCCTATGGTTTGGTTAACCTGGCCCGCTATCCTCAGGTTCTAAACATTACCCGTCAGCAGTACAGTGACTATTTCTTATTGATGGAGCTACTGCGGGTATTCCCTCAACAGCCTTTACCTGTGGGGGCTATTATGCATTTGCTAGAACAGCGTGGCATCAATACTCAAGCGTGTCATCTGCACATTTTGGCGCTATTAGAGGGGCACTTACCGCCTGGACTGGTGCCAACAGCGGCTGATCGCGGTTTGATTTGCGATCGCACCACCGATTTGCCTACCTATCGAGCGCTCCTACAAACGCCCCTATTCACCAAGACCGTCACTGAGTCTGGTGGCCAGATGTATATCCCCAACGAAGCCCAAGCCGAGCAACTGAGGGCCTATGTGAGTCGCATTCTAATTAATAAGGTACAAACCTTAGAAGAACCCTTAATTGCTCATCTTGAGGTCTTTGCCTAGGTCAAGAGCCGAGAAGAGATATTTATCCTACGGCCTCTAGATCGGTCACATTTGAGCGCTTATTTCTGCAATGTTCGTTTGAATGATACCTTCTGAAATCAAGTATGACTCTGGTTTTAGAATCAACAGATAAAAACATGATGGGCACTAACGCTATCATCGAGACACCTCAAGAAACATCAAAACAAAAGCGGGTAGAACGTTCTCCCCGCTTTTCAACTAATAAATTAATGAAATTTGGAATATGCTGGCATTGCTAGCCTAGCTATCATAGAGAGCCGATTCTAACTGCAATACATGATGTACAGATGTTTAATCATCTTCATCAGAATCTTTGTTCTCGCCTAACTGAATTAAGTGAATATGCTTATAACCCAGCTTAATTTCAAATTCATCTCCCGGCTTCAAACCCATTTCTTGAGTGTAGGTAGAGCCGATAACAATTTGACCATTCTTGTGCACGCTGACACGATAGGTTGGTTCACGCCCACGCCCATCCTTTGTGCTTTCGGGACCTAATGGAATGCCTCGTGCAGCCAGTAGGGCATCGTAAAAGTCAGTTAGATTTACCCTGATTTGTTTGTCTTTGGTGATGCTGTAATACCCACACTCCTTAGCTTTTTCGCGCTTAGGTAGATGAGTTATTTCCTTCATTTTCTGAAGCAGTGCTTTCCCTGTCAGTGGCGTGGTTTTAGTATCAGCCATCGGATTTGAAGAATTATAATTAGGTCTAGGAAGGAAGGATGGAAGTGAAGTAATGGAATTATAACTAGATAACTCTCGATATCTGACTTATGCAGATCAGATTGCCTCTTAGAGGCTCTGATTATAACAGACAAAAAACCTGTTTATCTAGGAGTATTTAAACTCCAGACTTTGTCCAAGTTCTAATCTCGATTTTTCTCTACAAAGAACTACAGTTCTGATAGTGAATGTATTGGGTTCAAAAACTCTAGTGAGAGTAACAAATTATTGTGACCATTTATTCTTTGCGTCTTAATCACAACAGCTTATAGAAAGAAATCTCTAAATCATTCAATTCTAAAGAATACTTTTTCTATGTAAAAAATGTTGTTTAGAAGTTTTTGAAATCCTCTAAAAATACCCAATCTAACTTCTTGTAAGACATTATTAGAATTTTATTTAAGAGATAAATTGAGACAAGTAGTCGCTCAAAATCTATATCGCTTCTTGAAAAAAGTGACCCATTCAGAAATGTGCCAGAGATATGGGATGAATAGTATAGAATAAGCGTCAGCGCATCGCGACCCATAGACCTTGCTGAACTCTAAGATATCTGTGTGTCAGATGCCGATAGATGCTGTTAACAAGCCGATGAACTAAATTGATAAGGATAACTATGTGATGGTTTGACTAACATCTTTAACGGTCGAGATGTGATTATTTGGTTAGTTTTAAGTTATCTGGTTGTGGTATGACAAAATCTGAATCGTTAGAGCCTGATACGTCGCAGCCATCAGCCACACCGTCGGCTGATGGGCCTGGTTTTGGTTGGACCACCTATGCTGAGCGTATCAACGGTCGGTTTGCCATGGTGGGCTTTTTAGCGCTGCTGCTGCTGGAGCTGTTTACCCGTCAGGATTTCTTTACCTGGTTAGGGTTCTCCTAATCCTAAAGGTTATTGAACACTCATCTGGTAGCGCCCTTGCCCCGTTTGGTCGTAAGCATTAACGATGACTCGATATTGGCCTGTGTAGGGTAAAGCGATGCGAATGGTGGCGTCGCTATCGCTTTGAGCTAGATCATCGTTTTCAGCAATCTTATTACCCTGATCGTCGATCAGTAGTAGATAGGCATCAAAATCCTGGCTACTCAGCGTGATGGTAATACTTTGACCCTGCTGACCGTTAAAAAAGTACTCGTCATAAAGGCTGTTATCGCTTAGACGGTTGTCCTGAGACGTTAATGACCCATTTTCACTTAGAAGGTAGCTACTGTTTCTGCCACTGCCACCGCTCAAGCTGCTGACACTCAATTCATATTGGCCCTGTTCGCTGGCACCGTAGGAATTTGCGAAAACATAATAGGTACCGTTAGCGGGTAGAGTAACGTCCAAGCGAGCATTACGGCTGTTGCCAGTATCGTCATTTTCACCCAAGAACTCTTGATTGGGGCCATAGAGTAGCAGGTAGGAATCAACCTGAGCACTGGTCATGACAATGTTAATGCGCTGGCCTGCTCTACCCTCAAAGCTATGGGCATTAAAATAGCTGTTATCGGGTAGTACATTACTATTACTGTCTAGACGTCCAAAAATAGCGCTACCGTCAATTACGATCTGAGACGGTGCTTGTGATGCTCTATTTTGGCGAGAGGATGTTGTACTTGCTGTTCCGCTTTGGACAGCACTGATAAACGGTCTAATTTGTGGGGTTGCGATCGCAAAACCAATACCAATACTGCCGCTATTTTCCCCTGTTGTAAAAATCGAGGTATTAACCCCAATCAGCTCACCATTACGATTAAGTAGTGGTCCACCAGAGTTTCCAGGGTTAATCGCTGCATCTGTTTGAATTAACCCTCGCTCTGAGTCAATACGACTTACAATACCGACGGTAAACGTACCCTGTAGACCAAACGGGTTACCGATGGCAAAGGCCTGCTGTCCCACCTGAGCCATGTTGGTCGCTAAAGGGATGACAGGAAACGTGGTGTCGCCACCGTTGATTTGGATAGCCGCCAAGTCTAAACTCTCATCAGCGTAGCCAATTACTTGGCCTGAAAATTGACGCCCATCTGATAAACGAACCGTGACTTGACGAGCACCCCCGACAACATGTGCGTTGGTTAGCACTAACCCTGCTGACGTAATAATGCTGCCACTGCCTGAGTTGTTGCCCGAGTCAATTGCAACAACTGCAGGGCTAGCCTGTTGATAGACTCGTACATTTGTGTCTTCATCAACCCCCTGGGCTTGGGCTGTGGCTAGTGTAAATCCCTGAGGCGCAGACGGTGCTGAAATCACACCGATACCCAGGGCCAATGCGAGTAAGCTTGTACAGGATTTCACAAAGACAGATGTCATCGATTTTTCAGCAGAATGGGCTTTTCTATAAGATACTTACAGCCTAAAACTATTCCGGTAACCCAAATAAGATTTCACAGTCCCCACATCGTGCAGATTTTGGGCCATATTGATGAGGTGTAGCCACATTAAAGGGGCGCAGCTTAAGCTGCTCCCCTTTAATGTGGCTATGCGTATGTACCAATCATCTGTACAAACTACATGAGTTCTTTAAGCCAAACCTGTATTGGCACCTGGCTTACCGGTTGCTAACTCTACTTTAACAATCTTGCCACCCATCTTTTGAATTCGCTGCTGCTCGCGAAACCAGCTGTCGTAGGGAACGAGCTTAGTAAAAAAAGTGTTCTGTAGCTCACGCTGGGTGCGAATGCGAGATTGACTCGGCACGCAGGCAGTAATCCGAAACATGCGCATGGCAGAGAGGTCTCCTACTCTTAAACAAAACTATTTTGCAAATCACTTGCGAAAAGCCCATTAACTGAAGCGGCGATAAGCTTGGCTTGAGTTTAATTTGGCTAACTATTAGCTGAATTAAGGTCGACTAGCGTTGCGTAAATTGCCAATCATCAAACCTTAAACTGCTTACATATTAAAACCCGGTTGTACCCTAGCTTCTAGAGCTGGCTAGTAAAACTAGTTAAAACACCAGGCACAGAGTCAAAAATTCGGAAGTCCGATAACCAATGACCAGCTGTCCTAATCTCTCAATACAGATAGATTTTGACAAGCTAACACTCGTTCCAGACTTCCGAAATAGTGTTAGATCGGTTTAGGCCAATCTAGACCACATCGACTTGACCTAGCTGAGGCCAGAGCAGATGTAGTCAAAGTAAACACCCATTTCCTTACCAGCATCAGAGCCAACAAGGCTTGCAGTTACTTCCTTCATAGCTTGAATAGCTTGAACAGTAGCACCGACAGGCACACCTAGAGAGTTGTAAGTCTCCTTTAAACCATTGAGCACGCGCTCGTCTAGGATGGAAGGATCACCAGCCAACATAGCGTAGGTTGAGTAGCGTAGATAGTAGTCCAGGTCACGAATGCAAGCAGCATAGCGACGAGTGGTGTACATGTTGCCACCAGGACGAGTGATGTCAGAGTACAGTAGCGCCTTAGCTACTGCATCCTTAACAATCTCGGAAGCGTTAGCACCAATGGCAGTAGCAGCGCGAACACGCAGCTCACCAGTTTGGAAGTAAGCAGCTAGCTTATCCATAGAGGACTGATCAAGGTACTTACCCTGAACGTCCGAAGAATTAATTACAGAAGTAATTGCGTCTTGCATGATCCGTATTCCTTGATGAAATTTGACGACGTAGCTTAACAGCGTAGTTGGAAAATCGAGTCAACTTATCCCAACATCGCACCAACAACGTAATCGAAGTAAGAAGCGGCCTCAGCGGCATCGTCGCCAGACAATAAAGAAGATGCGACGCTCTTCATAAAGCGGATTGAATCTGCGACAGCGGGGATGGATGTGCCTAGGGAGTTGTACATCTCCTTAGCACCAACCAGACCAATCTCCTCAATGGGAGTAACGTCACCAGCAACGATACCGTAGGTGACCAGACGCAGATAGTAGTCCATGTCACGCAAACAAGTTGCAGTCATTTCTTCACCATAGGCGTTACCACCGGGAGAAACAACGTCAGGGCGCTTTTGGAAAAGCTGATCACCAGCCTGCTTAATGATACGCTCGCGAGACTCAGTTAGAACCTGAGCAAAGCGCAGACGACGCTCACCAGAAGTGACGAATCCTTTGATTCGATCTAATTCACCAGGGCTGAGGTAACGGGCCTCAGCATCGGCATTCACGATAGATTTCGTGACAATACTCATCTATGGATTCCTCCGAAAGAATATATTTAGGCAAAATAACGACGTTTGCCAACCACTGCTATCGACTTAAAAGGCAATAGCAGTCGTGTTTTCCACATTAAACTCAAATCAACCGGCACCTCACGCACCGATGAAATGTTTAACTCAGGTATTGAAGCATGCCAGATACCAGCTTCATATTTCGAAAAAACTTGTATCAGCTTAGCTACCTTCCGAAAGTATTTTCCGGCATTCAGCTAACGTTCTAAGAGTCTGCGAAACATTTCGTAACAATGTTCCTCAGAAATGGCATTGATGCCCTCTTTAATATGCTGCAAAAAATGTCCATCTGTTGCCAGAGGATAGTGCAGCAGTCTTATCCCTGACTACCTACACCACTAGATAGGTCAGGGATAATTTATCGGGAAATCAGCCCATTTACGTGTCAATGGATGCCTTGGTTGACACTGAAGGGGCAAAACTCGGAATAACGACATCATCGCTCTGACGTGTGAGCTGCTGGTATAGACGCTCAGTATTCGGGAAGTTTGCCGCTGGTAATGTGGGAAAACGCCGATATGGAACGGTATCCTCGCCAAAGAATTCAGCATACTCTGGTGTGGCAACCATGGTTCTAATAAACCCGCGAATACCCTGTGTTGCCAGGATTTGGTTGTACTTGCGAATTTCACCCTGGTTGAGGGGAGCCCTCCCTAAAAAGTGCTTAGTGCCCAGTTCAATTACCTTAGTGTTGGGATAAGGGGCATAGAACTCTTTTTGATAGAGATCGGAACAGCCCAGATCTTCGATAAACTCTTTCAGGTTAATTTCACCGTTACCAAGCTTACTTTCAAGGGAGGTGAACTCAGCCTTAACGACGTAGGGTGAAATGTCGCGCTCAAAGATCTGACGATAGGCCGCCTGGGTAACCAATTTGAGGTTGGTTTTGTCGAACAGACTAGTAAGCTTAAAGACTTTGGACTGCACGCGACGGGTATTGACACCCTGCTTAATCCGCTTGTTAAGCTCAATGGTGCCTGGCTGACTGGCACCTACACCCAGTTCAACAAAGCGGGGGACGCTGGGCTTCTCAACGGGCTTAAGACCGGTTGTTTCAACTGTTCCTGTCCGGAAGCTACGTAGGGTTTGTCCGGCTGGAGTCACATAGCGCTCATAGGGGATGGTGTCGTCTCCAAATGCGTCTGTGTACTCAGCACTATCAATCAGGGTATCCACCAGTGCGTAGAATCCTTTCTTGGCACAGATGTCGAAGTACTGGTTAGTCTCCTGACGGCCATAGGTCGGTCGGCCCAACAAACGGCGATGGATGTATTCCACCGCTTTCATAACGTACAGAGAACTCCAGTAGGTTTTGCGGAATGCTTCTGATTTGGCAAGAGTCCTCACAAAATCGCGTAAGCAGATATCGCCATTTTCCAAGCGATTCTCAGCTGATTTCAGCTCTTGACCAGCATAGACATCTCGGCCAAATACCTGACGGTAGGCAGCTCGAATAACCTTTTGAGTAGAACTTTCGGCAAATTTAACGCTGGCACCGTTACCGGATGGAATTTGGTCAAGTTTAAAGACTTTAGGGCCAAGACTCCCAGGAGCCTTGGGACGGGCCGCCGGATTACTAAGCTGATTATCAATACCAGCACCCCGCCGGATTAGGATACGGCGAGTGTCTTTGCTAAACGGAGCGGGACTGCTGCTGGGATTGCGGGTCTCTTTCGGAAAGATAGCGCCAAACTGAATCTCCAGCGGGTCATTTCCAGAGCCATAGGGGTGTTGGTCTGGCAGCGGCTGCTCGTAGGCCGCAAATGTAGTCAGAAACTGAGGGATTTTGCGAAAGGGAGCGCTGTAGTTCAGAAGATTCTGCTGGGGACCCCAATTACGACATTCTTGAGCTTCCTGACCAAGCCCCCGTAAGTAGGGGACAGTCTCTTCGCCGAAGTAATCGCTGTATTCGTTGGAATCTATCAATGCATCAACCAGTGCCGCTAAACCACCGCCAGAGACAATGGAGAAATATTTCTGAACTTCCTCACGGGAGCTGGGGCCACGTCCAAGGATGTGACGAAATGCCAGCTCAAGCGCACGGCTGTTGATGTAGGGTTCGAAGAAATTCTTACGGTATAGGGGTGATTTTGCCAGCCGACGAATAAATTCCTTCATGGAAATCTCGCCATTTTAGACCTTAGATTCTAGATCTGAGAGGTCTAGGGAATAGGCTCGTTTGATATCACGCTCAAATACTTGTCGATAAGCTGCCTTGACAACCGTATTTTTCTCAAATGTGGAGAGCCCTGACTTCATAACAAACTTAGGTCGGCGCTCAGCAGCATTAAAGTAGATTTGCGGTAGCTGCAGACCCTGAAGATCTTTAGAGGGGCGCTGGCGTAACTTGTTGGAGGGGGCTGGGGCCTTAAACTCATCGACTAGGACGTTGAAGTAGGAGCGGACAATCTCCTGGGCTTCAGCATCCCCTTGAAAGTAGTTAATGCTGGCTGCTCGCATAGTTTGTAGAGCAACCACAGTTGCAGCAGAAGAGCAGGCATCTTCGATGATTTCGCGCAGGCCACGAACGTTAACCGCAATGATGTTAGGGTCACCCGCCACAATCGCATAAGTCAGATAGCGCAGAAACCAGCTCATATCTCGCAGAGATTTCTGCATATTGCTGGGGCCGTAGCGGCCTACGTTAATAGGGCGAAAGCCAGCGGGGGTAGGACCGAGATCGCCAGTATTGCTAACCAGATTTCTAAGACCTGAGAAGAGGCCACCGCTGCTCCCTTTCTCGATGTAGGTTGCTGTGTCGGAGCTACTGCCGTTTTGGGATTCGACTATTTCAGCTGGGTCGGGTTCAACTCTCTCTAAATAAGACAGTGGGGAACCACCGGTAAAAATACGATTGGCGGCTTGGGAAACAATTAGCTCAGAGTATTGGGTGATGAGCTGTGCGATCGCAATACGTTTACGACCCGACTTAAAAAAGTCAGACAGCTCGCTCAACTCACCCCGTTCCATGTAGCGATCCTGCTGCTCGGCTTGGGTAATCGTGGTAACCGGCAAGGTTTGATAAAGTTGTGGCCGTGCTAAAGAGCTTCCACCACTAGCTGTTACAGTCATTCCTTTTCAAAGGCTCCCTTCTAATAGTTGATTGCAATAACGATTGCATCAGACCCCTTCCTCAGCGCCAAGCAGCTCCGATCCAAAGATTTATCCCGGAGCGTTGGTTAATACCAGCAGGCAGTGTGACGGGCCTATCGGCTCTATGACAAGTTCCAGATTAAAACGATTACGGAACACCAAGATGGTTGTCTACAGACTGTGTAACATCTTGTTATTAGCCCACTGGGTCATCATAAAAGAACGGGGTAATTGGATGAGAGAAAAGATAAGTTTTGTTACCTGAATTTACGAAGCGTTTTCCGAAAGATGGCATTCTTAAAGGCGTAAGGGTTTGAGGGGTGAGCGCTTATTTTTGGAATTCTAGACCTTTAAAACTAGGGGACATAGCTAGGTAGAGCTGTGGCCTTTGATGCACTCAACCCTTAAAACTTAGAACTTAAAACTACGTTTCCCATGGCGTCTGAAAATGAAGCGGCGGTTAGTGCGGCGGTTGCAAAGCTGTACGATACCTATCCTTTTCCTCCCGAACCGTTAATCGATGAGCCCCCACCGGGCTATAACTGGCGCTGGCATTGGCCATCTGCCTACAGCTTTTGTACGGGACAAGCTCCCAGCAGTAATGCTGTTAACATCCTGGATGCAGGCTGTGGCTCGGGTGTGGGGACTGAATATTTGGTGCACCTGAATCCTGAGGCTCAGGTGACAGGTATTGACCTCAGTGCCGGTACGTTAGATGTCGCAAGAGAGCGCTGTCGTCGTTCAGGCGCTAGCCGAGTAACCTTTCATCAGCTCAGTATTTATGATGTTGCTCAGCTGGAAGGGGAGTTTGATCTCATCAACTGTGTTGGTGTGTTGCACCACATGCCCGACCCCATCAGGGGCATGCAAGCGTTAGCCACTAAGCTTGCACCTGGCGGTTTGCTACATATATTTGTATATGCAGCGCTAGGCCGCTGGGAAATATCCCTAATGCAGCAGGCCATTGCCATGCTCCAGGGAGAGCAGCGGGGCGACTATCGCGATGGAGTGTACATTGGCCGACAGTTGTTTGGTGCGCTGCCTGAGACCAACCGCATTGTCAAACGAGATAAAGAACGCTGGGCTCTTGAGAACCATCAGGATGAATGTTTTGCTGATATGTACGTTCATCCTCAGGAGGTGGACTACACCATCGACACCTTATTTGAGTTGATTGATGCGTCAGGCTTAGATTTTGTTGGATTTTCAAACCCCCGCTACTGGGATTTGAACCGGCTAGTGGGTAACTCTGATGACGTGATGGAGCGGGCTAAGCATCTCAGCGAGCGTGAGCAATATCGATTAATTGAGCTGCTCGATCCAGAGCTGACTCACTATGAGTTTTTTCTCAGTCGACCACCGCTGCAGCAAACAGACTGGTCTAATGACAGCGATTTATTGGCAGCGATTCCTAGCCGGCATGCCTGTATGTCAGGCTGGCCCTCAAAAAGTTTTTTTGACTACGACTATCAGCTGGCCACGGTTACGGATGCTGAGTATGCCTTTTTGAACCAGTGCGCAGAGCCTGGTATAACCCAGGGCCAGAGAGTGGCAGAGCTAATTGACGATACAGAACTAACGCTGGATCAGGTGCGATCGCTACAGCGACGTCAGCTAGTAGTTCTGTCGCCTGTGATACCGGGGCACCCCTACCCTCACAAAGCCCTACCCAAATACCATCAATAGGTATTAATGCCGTGATATGATCAGCCATGGCTTAGCAACTGGCGCAAGTGATTGCTGTCAATATGTTTAGCCATGGCTTCTACGTATTTAAATCACCTGTGACTTCTCCTGAAGAAGCCGTTGAGGCCCAAACTCAAGAGTCGGCAGACATTGCCGCAGAACTCCCCCCTGCTTCTGATCAAGCCATGGGAGATTATTTCCGTCTCCAGCAAAATTTGTTGTTGGTGACCCTGGGGTTTACGGCTTTTATATTCGTCTCTGTTTGGCTTGCTTACTCCCGCCACATAGCCCTGAATTATTTGCTAGGGGCGTGCGTCGGTGTGGTTTACTTAAGAATGCTGGCAAAGAGCGTTGCTGAAATAGGGCGTGAGCGAAGAAAATTAGGTAGTGGTCGCCTAGCGATCTTTATTGGGCTGATTGTTTTTGCAACTCAGTACCAACAACTAGAGATAGTGCCTGTTTTCTTAGGCTTTCTTACCTACAAGGCCGCGTTAATTGCCTACACGCTTTGGACATCGGTTGTGCCTGAGTCGATGGCTCAAGGATAAAGGCATTTTCGTGTTTCCGTGAGCATCTGCGAAAAAAATTAAGATTCTGGACGGAGATGTTAAGCACATTTAATTTCCCATTTTCTCTATTGGCTGAGCTGGAAGTCGGTCAGCACTGGTATTGGCACCTTGGTGGTCTTAAAGTCCACGGTCAGGTATTTGTTACTACCTGGTTTGTTGCCGCCGTACTGATATTGGTTTCCGTTTTAGCCTCTAGCAAGGTTGAGCGTGTCCCCTCTGGTTTACAAAACCTGATGGAGTTTGCTCTCGAATTTATCCGAGATCTCGCCAAGGACCAAATTGGAGAGAAGGAGTATCGGCCTTGGGTTCCTTTTGTGGGAACGCTGTTTCTGTTCATCTTCGTTTCCAACTGGTCAGGTGCTCTGGTGCCTTGGAAGCTGCTTCACATCCCGGCTAGTGAGTTGGCGGCACCCACGAACGACATTAATACGACTGTTGCATTGGCACTGCTAACTTCCTTGGCTTATTTTTATGCCGGGTTTAAGGAGCGTGGACTAGGTTATTTCGCTAAGTATATTGAACCTACTCCAATCTTGTTGCCGATCAACATTTTAGAAGATTTCACTAAGCCTCTCTCGCTGAGCTTCCGTCTTTTCGGAAACATTTTGGCTGATGAGCTGGTGGTGGCTGTGCTTGTGTTGCTTGTACCTTTGTTTGTTCCTCTGCCCGTTATGCTGCTGGGACTGTTTACAAGTGCGATTCAGGCTTTGATTTTTGCCACCCTTGCTGCGGCCTATATTGGTGAGGCGATTGAGGGACACGGTGGAGAAGAGCATGGATAGCCTTCAGGGGTTATCCAGTTGGGATTTGACGTTGGGTCATCTCCTGCTTGGTTAGAGCTAGCTGATTGAACTAGCTTCTGACGGTTTTGAGAGGAGTTAATCCTCATTGGGCGACTTGCTTAGTATGTTGATATTTATCTAAGGATAAGGAAGAAGATCATGGATCCAATTATTGCTGCTGCTTCTGTACTGGCTGCTGCGTTTGCCGTTGGTTTGGCAGCTATTGGCCCTGGTATTGGTCAAGGTAATGCCGCTGGTCAAGCCGTTGAAGGTATTGCTCGTCAGCCCGAAGCAGAAGGTAAGATCCGCGGAACTCTGCTATTGAGTTTGGCGTTTATGGAAGCACTGACTATCTATGGCCTTGTAGTTGCACTGGTACTTCTGTTTGCTAATCCCTTTGCTTAAGGGGATTTGATCGTAGGGAGGTGACACCGTTGTCTCCCTGCTTTCTGTTTGGCATGGTCAGGCGCTACGTCGAGACACGTTTTTTAACTGCTTTGAAATGTTGTGAAAAAGTTGTTCTCGGTGAATCTGCTCTGGTCAATGGCAAGTATTTTGTTATGGCGGTCCCAGAGTATTTGGGCATAGTGACGTGATGATAACCGGTGTAATGCTATTTGCGGTCGAAGCTGCAGCTGAGGAGGCTGGTGGTTTATTTGACCTTGATGCAACGTTGCCCCTGATGGCTGTGCAGTTTGCTCTGTTGGCCATCATTCTGAATGCGGTTTTCTACAAGCCTCTAGGTAACGCTATTGACGAGCGGGACGGCTACGTTCGTTCGACAACAGCGGATGCTGAAGAGCGTCTTGCTAAGGCAGAAAAGCTAGCTCAGGAGTATGAGGAAGCTCTTTCTGGTGCGAGACGTGGGGCTAAGCAGCTGATTGAGGAAGCTCAAGCAGAGGCTGAGAAAGTAGGCGCTCAATCAATGGCATCTGCTCAGCAAGAGGCTCAGGCGCAGCGCGAGGCTGTGCAAAAAGAACTTGATGCTCAAAAGCAGTCAGCTATGGCTGTGCTTGAACAGCAGGTTGACGCACTGAGTCAGCAGATATTGAGCAAGCTGTTAGGGGTCGCTGCATAGAAATTATTTTAGGGCGTGCTGATAAGCGCGCTCTTTTGCGGGAGTTAATCGCTACTGGCAGTAGTCAGTTGGCAGGCGCAGTTTGGGATGGAGCATATGGAGACAGTCTGGTTGCTTGCTTCGGAAGAAGGTGGCTTTGGTCTCAACTTCGATATTCTGGAGACAAATTTAATTAACCTCGGCATAATTATTGGCGTACTTGTTTACTTTGGTAGCAGTTTTCTCGGCAATATTTTGTCGGAACGCCGCAGTACCATTGAAGCAGCTATTAAGGGTGCTGAAGATCGACAAAAGAAAGCAGCTGCAGCTCTAATAGAGCAACAGAAGAATTTAAAAGAGGCTCAAGCTCAGGCGGAGAAAATTAAGTCTGAGGCTCAGGAAAACGCTCAGAAAGCTCGTGCGGCTGTTTTAGCTCAGGCTGATAAAGATGTTGAACGGATGCGAGCATCAGCTCAACAGGATTTGACCAGTCAGCAAGAGAGGGTTCTGCGTGAGCTAAGACAGCGTGTCGCAACATTGGCATTGGCTAAAGCTGAAGCGGATCTTCCGAATTCTTTGAATGATGAGACGCAATCTAGGTTGATTGATCAAAGCATTGCTTTGCTTGGAGGTGAGTCATGAATACAGGCATAGTTACCAGCGAAGTGGCAGAGCCATATGCTCGTGCGCTTCTGTCCCTGACTCAAGATGGCGGGACTACCGATGAGGTAAATGGTCTAGCGGGTCAAGTTTTAGATCTTCTAAATCAGTCTCAGGAGCTGGGCGATTTTTTTGCAAACCCGCTCGCGTCCGCTGATGCCAAGAAAGGGGTCATCAGAAGCATATTGGGAGATTCTGTTAACTCAAATTTCCTAAACTTCCTGCAGTTGCTTGTTGATCGCAGCCGTGCTGCTTTACTAGTGCCTATTTTGAGTCAGTTTCAGGCGCTGGTGAGAGAGGTGAATCAGACGGTGTTGGCTGAGGTTGCTTCTGCGGTTGAGCTTTCTGATGCGCAGAAGGATTCAGTTCGCCAGCGAGTGATTGCAATGACTGATGCAAGAGCGGTTGAGTTGAGTACTAGTCTGGATGCCAGCTTGTTAGGTGGTGTCATTATTAAGGTTGGTTCTCAGGTGGTAGACGCCAGCTTACGCGGGCAGCTACGACGCATTGGCCTTCAGCTGGGTGCGGCTTAGTAGAGTGATGCGATCGCATCACTGCACGGTTAATTGAAATAGATTTTTGTTGATAACTGAGTTAGTAGAGCAACTCCAATGGTAAGCATCAGACCTGACGAAATCAGTAGCATTATTAAGCAGCAGATTGAGCAGTATGACCAAGATGTCAAAGTAGCCAATGTGGGTACTGTACTGCAGGTAGGCGACGGTATCGCCCGCATCTATGGCCTAGAGCAGGCCATGGCCAGTGAGCTGCTTGAGTTTGAAGATGGCACTATCGGTATTGCCCTAAACCTGGAAGAAGACAACGTAGGTGCGGTACTTATGGGTGATGGCCGCAACCTAAAGGAAGGCAGCTCCGTTAAGTCCACGGGCAAGATCTCTGAGGTACCCGTAGGTGAAGCAATGCTGGGTCGTGTGGTAGACGCACTGGCTCGTCCCGTTGATGGTAAGGGAGACATTGCTACCACTGAGAACCGTTTGTTGGAAGCACCTGCGCCCGGCATTATTGCCCGGAAGTCGGTGTATGAGCCCATGCAAACTGGTATTACTGCGATTGATGCAATGATTCCTGTTGGTCGTGGTCAGCGTGAGTTAATCATTGGTGACCGTCAAACTGGTAAGACTGCGATCGCAATTGATACCATTCTCAATCAGGCAGACCAAGATGTTGTCTGTGTTTATGTAGCCATCGGTCAGAAGGCGGCTTCCGTTGCTCAGGTAGTCGGCGTTCTTGAAGAGCGCGGCGCAATGGATTACACCATTGTGGTAGCTGCCAACGCCAACGCCCCTGCTCCGCTGCAGTTCTTGGCTCCCTACACAGGTGCCGCGCTGGCTGAATACTTTATGTATAGGGGCAAGGCTACACTGGTTATCTATGATGACCTTTCCAAGCAAGCCCAGGCATACCGCCAAATGTCCTTGCTACTGCGTCGTCCACCCGGTCGTGAAGCCTACCCCGGAGACGTATTCTTTATTCACTCTCGCCTGCTAGAGCGTGCGGCAAAGCTAAGCCCTGAACTCGGTGAAGGCAGTATGACTGCGCTACCTATCATCGAAACCCAGGCCGGTGATGTTTCTGCTTACATTCCCACCAACGTAATTTCCATTACTGACGGTCAAATTTTCTTGTCTTCTGACCTATTTAACTCTGGTCTACGCCCCGCCATTAACGCCGGTATCTCGGTATCTCGTGTAGGGGGGGCTGCCCAGACCAAGGTGATGAAGAAGGTGGCCGGTAAGTTAAAGCTTGAGCTGGCTCAGTTTGATGAGCTTCAGGCCTTTGCTCAGTTTGCATCTGACCTGGATGCTGCAACTCAGGCACAGCTTGCACGCGGTGTTCGTCTGCGTGAGCTGCTAAAACAGGCTCAATACTCTCCCCGTGCTCTACACGAGCAGGTGGTCGTCGTATATGGCGGTATTAACGGTCTGTTTGATGATGTTCCTGTTGATAAGGTTGCGCCTATGGTGGTTGAGTTGTGCAACTACATCAACACCAGCAAGCCAGAATTGGTTAAGGAAATCAATGAAGGCAAGAAGCTAACTGACAAAGTTAAGGAACTGACGAACGAAGCGATTGCTGAGTGCAAGCAGTCCTTCATGGCCGCATAGGAGGAGATTGGTAATGTCCCCAATGACTTACTGACTAGCTAATTTGGGGACATTAAGCCAGGAACAACGCATATGCCTAATCTCAAATTCATTCGTGACCGCATTAAGTCGGTCAAAAATACCCGTAAAATTACCGAAGCAATGCGTCTGGTGGCAGCGGCCAAAGTGCGTCGTGCCCAGGAACAAGTTGAAGCGACCCGTCCTTTTGCTGATCGCCTAGCTCAGGTATTTTACGGTCTTCAAACTCGTCTAAAGTTTGAAGACGCAAACCTGCCTCTGCTGCAGCAGCGCGATGTCACCAGTGTTGGGTTAGTTGTTATTTCTGCTGACCGCGGTTTATGCGGTGGTTACAACGCCAACATCATTCGCCGAGCTGAGAACCGTGCTAAGGAACTCAAAGCAGATGGTATCAGCTATCAAATGATTCTGGTTGGCCGTAAGGCAATTAAGTATTTTCAGAATCGTAATTATCCCATCAATTCTAAATTCGATAATTTAGAGCAGATTCCGACAGCTGAAGAAGCTTCGAAAATTGCTGACCAGGCACTTTCTCTGTTCTTGTCGGAGGAAGTTGATCGAGTTGAGCTGATTTACACTAAGTTTGTCTCTTTGGTTAGCTCTCGCCCCGTAACTCAAACCCTTCTGCCCCTAGATCCTGAAGGTCTAGATAAAGAAGATGAGATGTTTCGGTTGACCACCCTTGGTGGTCAGTTTCGAGTAGAGCGCTCTGCTGTAGAAACTCAGCAGGTGCAGCTACCTCAGGACATGATTTTTGAGCAAGACCCAGTGCAGATCTTAGATGCATTATTGCCTCTATATCTAAACAATCAGGTTTTGCGGGCGCTGCAGGAGTCAGCGGCTAGTGAACTGGCGGCTCGAATGACAGCGATGAATAATGCTAGCGATAATGCTAGCGAACTGGTGAAGACATTGACTCTTGACTATAACAAGGCTCGTCAGGCAGACATTACCCAGGAGATCTTGGAAGTGGTTGGTGGTGCGGCTGCTTTAGGATAGGGGATTGGGTTGCCCTCAAATTTAATTAGTTTTTAAGGCAGCGCATTGCGCTGCCTTTTTTGTCAAAACCTGATAATTGTGTTTTCGCTTTTGTAGAAAAGGCTATATTCTAAACGTTAATCAACCGTTACGGACAGCGCCCATGGTCAATGAAGTATCCCTGTGGCTAGCGGAGATTCAATCGTTACAGCAGCAGTTAAAAACGTTAGGTCAAGAACGCGATCAGGCCTATGCGAGTGCTGCTAATTGGCGCAGGCTATATGAATCAGAGTCTGAACAGCGTCGTAATGATTCGGAACGCAGCCAGCGACGGATTCGGGCATTGGCCAATGAGTTAGAAATTTTTAAGCAGACACCCGTGGATGGTGAGGTGTCCAGTGATTTGGAACAGAAGCTAGCCCAGGTCACACAGGTTGACTCTACAGATGAGCTGCGATCGCAGCTCGTCAGTACCCTAAAACTATGTGAGCAGCTATCGAATACTCTCAAAGCTGAACAAACCGCTCACGAAGAAACTCGGCAGAGTTTGACGTCTGCCCTTGGAGACACCATTGATTTGCTGGCAAAAGATCAAAAATCTTCCAAAAACGAACCTGAGCAGTGATAACGCTTTCAGAACTCATTAAATCTCCGTTAACCTATTCGTAACTGAATATTTACTCTGTTTCTCTATGTTGCTTTTAGGTGCGAGTGTATATCTAGCGCCTATGGGGTTTGATCTAGAAAGCATCTGTTTAGGTACCCAATATTAACGTCAGGGTTGTTTCTGTGCAGGCATTTTCAGGGTGTTGACTAGCAATCGACGGATGCATTCGTCGATTGCTAGTCAGGTTAGCTGTTGTAATTTGGGGCTTTCAGGGATATCGATTGTCCCAACTAACGTGACAGATGCAATAAAAAGCATCTGACCGTGAGTTGTCACCGATGTGATTAAGGCTACCTATCTTTACTAATCTGTGTACAGAGGAACGGATCTGTGAGTCAAGTATCAGAACAGAGTCAACCTCAAAAGAATTTAGTCATACAGTGGAGCAGCGTTGTCTTTTTGGTGTATCTGCTAATTGTTGCAGTTGGCATGATTGGTTCTGGCTTTAAGGCCGCCACAGGCGACCAGGCTCAAGAGCTATTTGCCTTTGCAACTAACCCATTTTTAGGTCTTATTGTTGGCACAGTTGCCACTGCCCTAATTCAATCATCCAGCACCGTTACCTCAATTATTGTGGGATTAGTCGCGGGTGGTTTGCCGGTGGCAACCGCTGTGCCCATGGTGATGGGTGCCAACATCGGCACAACAATTACCAATACTTTGGTGAGTCTGGGCCATGTGGGTGATAAAAACGAATTTAAGAAAGCGTTTGCAGCCGCTACTGTCCACGACTTTTTTAACCTTCTCAGTGTCGTAATTTTCTTGCCTTTAGAAATTCTATTCCACCCGCTGGAGAGAATGGGCCTCGTCATTGCGAATGCTGTTGCCGGTGGCGGCTCCATGAGCATCAAAAATCTGAACGTGGTTAAGGCGGCCACTGCACCGCTAGTCACAGTGTTCAAAAATATTACCCATGTGCTGCCTGCACCCTTTGATAGCATTTTGCTAATTCTGCTAGGGATTGGTCTAATCTTTCTCACCATTGCCTTTATCGGCAAGCTGCTCAAATCCTTGATGGTGGGCAAAGCTAAGGAGATTTTGCACGTCGCCATTGGCCGTGGCCCCATCGCGGGCATTGTTGCGGGTACCCTAATCACTATTCTGGTGCAGTCTTCTTCCACGACTACCAGTCTGATGATTCCTTTGGCAGGAGCAGGCGTATTTGGTCTGGCTCAAATTTATCCCTTTACCCTCGGCGCTAACATCGGCACCTGTATTACAGCGCTGTTAGCCGCTACAGCCGTATCCGGTGCTGAAGCAGTACCCGCCCTGGAAATTGCCATGGTCCACATGCTCTATAACTTTCTAGGTGTGGTTGTGATTTATGGCATTCCGTTTTTGTGCAAGCTACCGATTCAAGGAGCGCAAGCCTTGGCAAATATTGCGTCTGAGCGTAAGTATTTGGCATTTCTTTATATCGCCTCAGTGTTCTTTGTAATTCCTGGCATACTGCTTGGCTTTACGGCACTTTCCTAGTTTGTGCTTAAACCCATAAGGAGGTCTTGGCCATGAGTAAACAGCTTGAATATGTTCAGCCTGAGTTTTCTGTAAACAGATAAACACAAACCAGGTTCTGAATTTAGCCAACTGTCTTTACTTGGTTGCCAGAACCTAGACTTGATTTCCAGAACCTAGACTTGGTTGCATAATGCTGTCTAACTAAAAGCCCATGATGCTAGCCAGCTTATTAATATCGTTGGGCAGACCCGCATTTAACTGATTGACATTTAAGTCCATGGCAGTTCCAGGATCCTTGAGGCCATTGCCTGTCAGAACACACACAACGGTGGACCCACTGGGCACCTGCTCCTTGACTTTAAGCAACCCTGCCACAGATGCGGCGCTGGCTGGCTCACAAAAAATACCTTCTTCACTAGATAGTAAGCGGTAGGCCTCAGCAATTTCCTCATCGGTGACAGCATTAAACTCACCGCCGCTTTCACGCTGCACTTTGAGCGCCTTATCTCGGTTGGCTGGATTACCGATACGAATAGCCGTCGCTACTGTTTCAGGCGATTTAACCGTTTCACCCTTAACCATGGGGGCGGCGCCTGCAGCTTGAAATCCCATCATCTTGGGCAGTTTAGTACAGCGACGATAGCTGTAATACTCAGAAAATCCCATCCAGTAGGCTGAGATATTGCCGGCATTTCCGACTGGAATGCACAGCCAGTCGGGGGCATCACCAAGGCTGTCTACTAACTCAAAAGCGGCTGTTTTTTGCCCTTGAAGACGATAGGGGTTAAGTGAGTTAACCAGTGTGACAGGGTAGTCGTTAGCCAGCTGTTTGACCGCATCTAAAGCATCGTCAAAGTTTCCCTGAACTGCCAATACTTCGGCCCCATAGAGCAGGGCCTGGGCTAATTTCCCGGCGGCTACATAACCATCTGGAATCACCACATAGGCTCGCATATTGCCTCGACGGGCATAGGCGGCAGCCGCCGCTGATGTATTCCCGGTGCTGGCACAGATTACTGCTTCAGCCCCGGCTTCTTTAGCTTTGGAAATTGCCATGGTCATCCCCCTATCTTTGAAGCTGCCAGTGGGGTTTAGACCGTCATATTTAATAAAGACGCGGACATTTTTGCCAACGCGGTCTGCGATCGCAGGGACCGGAATGAGTGGAGTGTTGCCTTCGTGAAGTGTGACAACCGGAGTGGCATCTGTAACCGGCAGATAGGACCGATAGGTTTCAATTAAACCAGGCCAGCCCTTGTGAGGACCAGCAGGTTGACTTGTGGGCGTTAGCTTCCCGATGAGATTACTTAACAGATTATTTGAGCTGAAAGTCACGGTAATGAATAGCTATCAGTCGACAAGTGGACCCAGTATGCAGCTGACCAATCCACACTAAAGTCTACATGGGCAAGCCGATCTAGTGGACGCATACTTTTGTGAGTATATTTGCTTATGTATCTAAAACCCCTGTTAGTAGACGATCACAGTACTCTAAATGGACGAATTAGGGACTAGCTAATTCGTCATATATAGGAAATATCTAGGGACAGATTAAATATTGGTATCTTTTGATGAAGTTATGCTGGGAACTTTTAGGTTAAAATTCGCATGCTGCTTAGCTGAGTAGTTATTACTAGCGGCCATAATTATGAAAACTGTTTCCCAAACCAAGATGATTTCTGAGTCTGCTCTAAATGCGGACGCGCCTAGCCGCGAGACTCAGCCAGCGTCTGATGGTAAGAAAATTTATTTGGCTGAGCTTAAGTCTTACCCATACCAGCCTGATATTCAAGTAGAAATTTTGCACCTGCAGGCTGAAGCTGATGCTCTGCTACTGCAGCTTAAGGCCATGGGGTGCAAGTAGGTTTTTTTAATATCTGCGTTTAGGACACTGTGTTAAGCGATATTGCTCAGTGCCTGGGTTGTATTAAGAAAAACAGCGTATTCGATTTATACCCATAAGAAACGCATACGTTAGGTAAACGTTAACCTATTCGTATCTGTTTCATGAGCCAGCAGCTCCGCTCTTTGTCGACCGCGAATCTGTCGTCTGATAATTCGTTGCCTACCTTAAGCTATTGGGACACCTACGTTTGCCCAATGTGTGGTCATGGTGAGCTGTCGGTAATTACGCTGACCGACGCTTTTGCCTGCAGCTTTTGCCGACATATTTTTGATGCCAATTTAGAGACACAGTCGCTCCGTATGTTAGACAGCGTCCAACCAATGATTTGGTTTTGGACCGGTGAGCGGTGGCGATATAATCGCCGTCCAGACAGTCACGTTACTGCTGTTGTCTGGAGTTTTGCTCTGGCCATTGCCTGTTTGCCTGCTTTGCTGGTGACAGTGTCTAACTACATGTTTCCGCCCATCGACAGTAACGGATTCAATCAGTTTTCAATTGTTTGGACGCTGATTACTCTATTAGCCCATGCGGGTATTGTGATGTGGCTGATTGCCGAACACTACCAATGGCCCTGGTACGTAACCACAAAGATTAAACTGAGCCGCTAAGCTAAAGGTCAAACATGCGCTTTAGCCGATTTCTTGCCCAAACTACCGGGTTAGCATCATCTTCACTAGAGTCCACTAGGTTTAGCGCGCGCATTTCACGCTGACGTTTTGCTAGCTCATCTCGATGCTGGGCCATGGCCTGCAAAACCTGATTAGAGAGTTCAGGGTAGCGTCGCAATAGGTCAGAAAAGCTTGGCTGGTTAATCACAAATAGCAGGGTGTCTTCTGCAGCGCGGGCCATGGCTGTGCGGGGAACCCCCAAAAGCAGGGCGACTTCTCCAAAAAAGTGGCCGGGTTCGATGGTTGCTAAGTGGCGATTTAGCTTTTCTGCCAAAATATCGATCTTGCCCTCCAGCACGATATAAAACGCATTGCCAGCATCGCCCTCATGGAAAAGTGTGCTGCCAGTCAGGTTCCGCTGACGGTAGCCAATTTCAATCAGCTGGCGAATTTCTAAGTCGTTAAAGTTGGCAAAATAGCTGACGTTGCGCAGCATATCTTTAAGGCTGGCTGGAACGGATGTTTTGGGTCGATGCTGCAGAGCAATTTGCCGGTTAAAAAACGGTGGTTTTTCGCTGCCGTCACCCTGGGGGGGCAGGTTGCGAATCCAGACATCTCGTTGGGGAAAGGCAATTTCTACATTGTGCTGCCGCAGGTTGTACTCAATATTGAAATGAAGTGAGCTTTGAATAATAAATCGCTTGTTTACATCCACCCAAACCCATAGTTCAAACTGCAGAGCATCTTCACCAAAGGCTAAAAACATGGCTTTGGGCATGGGTCTACTGGCGACACTGGGTTCCATGTAGGCAGATTTTAGTAACAGCTCAGTTACCAAAGTCGGGTCGCTATCGTAGGAGACACCGACTGGAATCTTAAGACGGGCAATCGAGGTGTTGTAGCTCCAGTTAAGCACTCGATTTTTGACCAGCTGGTTAATGGGGATAACCACATCGCCGTCGTCTAGGGTGCGAATAATGGTTGATCTAAGATTGACTTCAATAATGCGACCAACCAGCCCTTGAAATCGATAGTCGTCTAGTTCGATCAGGTCATTTACCTTGAGGGTGCGCTCAAACAGCATAATTAAGCCGCTAATAAAGTCGTCGGCTATGTGCTGTAGGCCAAAGCCAATACCCACCCCCAAGCCGCCCAAAATAAATCCTAAAGAACGCAGGTTAATGCCGGAATTTTGGATGGCCACCAAAATTGCGATCGCACCCAACCCGTAGCTCACTAAAGTGGCGATGGCTTCACGGTTATTTGCATCAATGCCGGCAAGTAGCTGTCGCTTGAGAAACTTTTTGATTAGACCAATCGCAAATAAAATCAGTGTCAGCCAGATGGACAGCGTGACCAGCAGCCTTAGGGTGATTTCAGTGTTGCCTAGCTCAATTAGTTTGGTTGTAAATATACGGTTGAACTGTTGAGAGAGGAATGAAAATAAATCCGTCATAGGGGCAGCAGCAAAGGTCTTATTCGTCCATGTCAGCCTGAAACGAGAGGGCAGTTGAGATGGCATCTACTACTCTGCCCACCTCGGTGATCTCCATAGGCAATCCAGTGATTTTCTGACCTTTGGGTATCAATGCTCGCTTAAATCCCAGTTTGGCCGCTTCTTTGAGCCTGAGTTCTATCTGAGAGACAGGCCGCACCTGCCCCCCTAACCCCACTTCGCCGATGAGCACTGACGCTGGATCGACGATGCGATCGCGAAAGCTGGCGGCGACGGCGATAGCAATCCCTAAGTCAGCGGCCGGTTCACCCACATTCAATCCGCCTGATGAGGCCACATAGGCATCCAATTTTGAAAGGGGGATGCCAACGCGTTTTTCTAACACTGCCAAAATCTGCAGCAGGCGATTATATTCAATCCCTGTTGCAGAACGGCGCGGTGAGCTATAGCTGGTAGGACTGACCAGTGACTGCAGCTCAACCACCAAAGGGCGTGAACCCTCACAGGCCACAATAGTCGAGATTCCCGGCACTTGTTCATCCCGATTGCCCATAAACAAGGCCGACGGGTTGGCGACTTCTTCTAACCCCTGGGAGACCATCTCAAATACCCCCAGCTCGTGGGTTGCCCCAAAGCGATTTTTGACCGACCGCAGCAGTCGATGACTGGCAAACCGATCGCCCTCAAAGTACAACACTGTATCTACTAAGTGTTCTAGAACTTTGGGGCCTGCGATCGCACCTTCTTTGGTGACATGCCCCACAATAAACAGAGTAATATTCTGCCGTTTTGCCAACTGCATTAGTGCTGATGTGCATTCCCGCACCTGGGACACTGAGCCCGGTGCAGAGGTGAGCTGGTTATAAAACAACGCCTGGATACTATCGATAACGGCAACCCGAGGCCGCAAAGATTCCAGCTCAGAGAGGATTGTTTCGAGATCGGGCTCAGGCAGGAGATATAAGGATTCTGGGGAGGTTTGTGTTGAGGTTTTTTCCCCTGGCGTTTCCTTTTCCCCCTGCTGCCCTTGACCTACATTGATGCCGAGGCGTTGCGATCGCAATTTAACCTGTTGTCCTGACTCTTCTGCACATACATATAAAACCGCTGCTCGATCAGCCAGCTGATTGGCCGTTTGTAACAGCAGTGTTGATTTACCAATACCTGGGTCACCACCGACCAACACCAGTGAGCCCGGCACAATCCCCCCACCCAGCACCCGATCTAACTCACCATAGCCAGAGCCGATACGAGCCTGAGGATGGTCGGCAATCTGGCTAAAGGTTTTAGCTCGCTGTGGCTGATGCGTGGTCTGTTTACCGCCGCTGCTACGACGTCCTGGACGGCTGGCGACGGGCTCAACTACCTGCTCAACCAAAGAATTCCAGGTGCCACAGACCGCACATTTGCCAAAGTACTGCCGTGATTCTGCACCGCATTCATTGCAGACGTAAATGGAGCGAGCCTTAGCCATATCTAATTGTGAAACATATGAACTATATGTCCAAAGAGTAGCAGGCCGCTCGGAGCGACTCTAACTTTCTTCAGGTTTTATGTGCAAAACGATGGTCAAAACCCTCGAATCTCTGCCGCAGGCCGCACCTTGCCACACTTGATGACAGACAAAAAAACTTTAAGTAAATCTGTGTAAACCTTGTTAACTGAAAAAAAAACGGTAATATGCTACACAAAATTTGATATGTGGAGAACAACCTTAAGAAACGTTGAAAACCTTGTCAATAAAAGGTGATAGGCTGAAAAACGCAATATAATGTTAGCTATCTTAAACAAGCTCTAATAAAGCTTCAACCTGGGGATCTTTATCACAGATGCCTGAATTTCTGGGTTTTGACCTGTATTTGAGATACTCAAAACATTATCAGGTCGCTAGTTTTTGAGGGATAGCTTAATAGCTTTTCCCTTTAACGGTCGAAGTCTTCTGACGTCGCCATTATGTAGGAGTTCAAAAAACTTTGGAAAGCGTAAAAGAGAAAATCTTAGTCGTTGATGACGAAGCAAGTATTCGCCGTATTCTAGAAACCCGCCTTTCGATGATTGGCTATGATGTCGTCACTGCGGCGGATGGTGAAGAAGCATTGGACACCTTCCGGCATGAGATTCCTGACTTAGTGGTACTCGATGTGATGATGCCCAAGTTGGATGGCTATGGTGTCTGTCAGGAGCTACGTAAAGAGTCTGATATTCCTATCATTATGCTGACAGCGCTTGGCGACGTGGCTGACCGGATTACGGGGCTAGAGCTGGGTGCCGATGACTATGTCGTTAAGCCGTTCTCCCCTAAAGAGTTAGAGGCCAGAATTCGCTCTGTCCTGCGTCGAGTTGAAAAGACAGGCACATCGGGTATTCCAAGCTCGGGTGTCATTACCATCAACAATATCCGCATCGATACCAATAAACGCCAGGTTTACAAAGGCGACGAGCGTATTCGGTTAACCGGTATGGAATTTAGTCTGCTAGAGCTTTTAGTCAGTCGCTCTGGTGAGCCGTTTTCTCGGTCTGAAATTTTACAAGAAGTTTGGGGATACACCCCCGAGCGTCATGTGGATACCCGCGTGGTGGATGTCCATATCTCTAGATTGCGTGCCAAGCTAGAGGATGACCCCAGCAATCCTGAATTAATTTTGACGGCACGGGGCACTGGTTACCTGTTTCAGCGCATTGTCGAGCCTGGCGAAGAATAGTCAGCTCAGGTCAAAAAACTAGGCTACTCAAAATCTTTGTATCTGGGCACACATCCTAAGGCCGCATCAATGTCGGAATATTTGGAAACTTTGGACTGAGCTTTGGTGAGAAAACCGCAGTTGTCAATTTTCACCCGGTTTCAGTCTGATAGAATTTCTTAAAGTTTCTACAGATTCAATTCGATGGGCTTAACTCAAGCGCGGATCGCAGTTGATGCAATGGGGGGCGATTATGCACCTGCCGAAATCGTTGCTGGGGCTATTAGGGCAAAGGAAGAGCTAGACGTTGAGATCTTGCTTGTGGGCGACCCTGGTCAAATCAGGGCTTCTGTATCTGACCCCGGCAGCTTAAGTCGGATTGAGATTGTGCCCTCTGAAGGCACAATCGAGATGCATGAAGAACCCCTAAGTGCTCTGCGCAAAAAGCGGAAGGCATCCATTAATGTCGCTATGGATATGGTGAAGAAGGGGCGGGCTGACGCTGTGGTGTCTGCTGGTCACTCTGGGGCAGCCATGGCCGCTGCTCTTTTACGGCTGGGCCGTATTAAGGGGATTGATCGTCCCGCTATTGGTGCTGTATTTCCAACGGTAGTGGCTGGTAAGCCTGTTTTAATTTTGGATGTGGGCGCCAATGTTGACTGTCGACCTAACTTTTTAGAGCAGTTTGCGCTCATGGGCAGTGTTTATTCTGAATATGCCTTTGGGGCTAACAATCCTCGGGTCGGTTTGCTCAACATAGGTGAAGAGGCCAGTAAAGGAAATGATGTTGCGGTTCAAGTACATCAAACGCTGAGTGAATCGGCCCTAATTAACTATGTTGGTAATGCTGAGGGGCGAGATGTCCTCTCTGGCCGCTTTGATGTGATTGTCTGCGATGGCTTTGTCGGCAACGTGCTTTTGAAGTTTGCTGAAGCTGTTGGCGAGGCCGCGATGAATATTCTCCGCGAGGAACTGCCACGCGGTATTTTAGGAAAGCTGGGAGTGCTAATTCTCAAAGGCAATCTAAAGCGTATCAAGCAGCGTCTTGATCATGCCGAGCATGGTGGTGCCTTACTGTTAGGAGTTAACGGCGTGGCTGTAATTAGTCACGGTAGCTCTAATGCACCTTCCATCTTTAATGCGATTCGACTGTCTAAAGAAGCGGTCGATAACGGTGTGATTGGGCATATCCAGGGGCAGTACCAAAAGGTTGCTGCATCAGTGACCAACGGAGATTAAAAACTAATGGCAAATGGTGTGGCCTTTATTGGCAGCGGTAGCGCTCAGGTTGAAACAGCGTTGAGTAATGACATGCTCAGCACTGTGGTTGACACCTCAGACGAGTGGATCTCTACCCGCACAGGCATTCACCAGCGCCACGTCGCTAATGGGGCTGAGTCCCTGACAGTGCTTGCTGCTCAAGCAGCTAGAGGTGCGATCGCAGCGGCTAATCTCTCTCCTGAGGAGATTGACCTAATTGTTCTCGCCACATCTACACCCGATGATTTGTTTGGTACAGCCTGCCAGGTGCAGGCGGCTATTGGTGCCACTAGAGCCGTTGCCTTTGACCTGACAGCGGCCTGTTCAGGGTTTGTGTTTGGTGTTGTGACAGCGGCTCAGTTTATTCGTACTGGTGTCTACCGCAATGTTGTGGTGATTGGTGCTGATTTGCTTAGCCGCTGGGTAGACTGGCAAGACCGCACCACCTGTGTGCTGTTTGGCGATGGCGCTGGAGCTGTGGTGATGCAAGCGTGCGATCGCGACCGGCTGCTAGGTTTTGAGATGCACAGCGATGGCGCAATGAATGGCTGCTTAAACCTGGCTTATACCCCCGAATCTGTTTCCTTAACCGATGGGGTGACAACCCAAAAGGGTACCTTTCAAGCCATTACGATGAACGGTCGCGAAGTCTATCGGTTTGCAGTTAGTCGTGTACCAGAAGTTATAGAAAAAACTCTCTTCCATGCAGGCTTGGCGGCTGATGAAATTGACTGGCTGATTTTGCACCAGGCCAATCAGCGGATTCTAGCTGCTGTTGCCAAGCGCTTAAAGCTGCCTAGCGATCGAGTTGTTAGTAATATGGCTAAGCATGGCAATACCTCAGCCGCCTCAATTCCCATTGCTCTAGACGAATGGGTGCGTGCCGGTAACGTTCAGCCTGGTCACAAAGTTGCTATGTCTGGTTTTGGTGCAGGTCTTACTTGGGGTGCAGCCCTGCTTGAGTGGGGGGCTTAGGGTAGGCACTGCTTGCTCGCTGTCTCATCTAGACTTTTCTATTTGGTCATTTGCTGAGACAGTGAGAAACGGACAATTACGTTAATGACAATGACAAAGACCGTGTGGGTATTTCCTGGGCAAGGCTCCCAGGCTGTTGGGATGGGTGCTGATTTGGCTGAAGCGGCCAAAGATAAATTCGCTGAAGCTCGTGACGTGTTGGGGTGGTCTGTCTTGACCCTCTGCCAAGGTGACGAATCACAGCTGGCTAACACCCTGTACACCCAGCCCTGTCTTTACGTAATTGAATGCGCCCTGGCCGATTTGCTTAAAACCAAAGGTACACAGCCAGATATGGTCGCTGGCCATAGTTTGGGTGAGTATTCCGCTCTTTACGCAGCGGGGGTTTTTGATTTTGTAGCCGGATTGCGTCTGGTAAAGCGCCGTGCAGAACTTATGTCTCAGGCTGCCGATGGAGCCATGGCTGCTCTGATGGGGTTTGACCGTGAAGACCTCGATGCCAAATTAGCGGTTACTGAGGGTGTGGTGTTGGCCAACGATAACAACCCTGGTCAGGTTGTCGTATCGGGCACCCCCAGTGGTGTAGAAACCGTGATGAACGAGGTCAAATCTAAGCGAGCGGTTAAACTCAACGTTGTCGGTGCATTTCACTCTCCACTAATGACCCCTGCGGCCAATGAATTTGACCAAATTTTGACCGATTTACCTTTTAAGACGGCAACTATGCCGGTTCTATCAAACGTTGACCCAGCCCCCAGCACCGATGGAGAGGTGTTAAAGCAGCGACTAATGCGCCAGATGACCGGTTCAGTCCGCTGGCGTGAGATTTCTTTGAGTCTGCCGGAACACGATGTAGACACTGTTGTTGAAGTAGGGCCAGGTAAGGTTCTCGCCGGGTTAATTAAACGTACCTGCCGCAGCTTAACCCTAAAAAACGTAGGCACATTAGAGCAGGTCGAAGCGTTTGCATAGCCAGTGCCCGCAGGCTGAGGCCCAAGATAACCCCAAGCCCATTGATATCGTATGTCCGTGAATCATAATCAACGGCAGCGCGAGCCAACGATCAGTCTCATTCTCTACTACCTATTTAAGTGGTCGGCAGTGAATCCAATGCTGCGGGGATATTTTCGTGGACGCATATATGGTGCGGAAAATATGCCTAGATCTGGACCTGTGCTGGTGGTTGCCAATCATGCTAGCGATTTTGACCCCCCCATGGTCTCGTGCTGTGTGCGTCGCCCTGTGTCCTACATGGCTAAGCAAGAACTGTTTAAGGTGCCAGTTTTAGCCCCAGCGATTCGTGCCTATGGGGCTTATCCAGTAAAACGAGGTGGGTCAGCTCGTGGGGCAATTCAGGCCGCACTACAGCAGCTAGAGCAAGGGTGGGCTGTGGGTATATTTCTCGGGGGTACTCGCACCCCTGACGGTCGAATTCCAGCCCCCAAACTGGGCGCGGCCTTGATTGCAGCCAAGGCCCAGGTACCTATGGTGCCAGTGAGTCTGTGGGGAACTCATCGTATATTGCCGCGTGGTGCAAAGGTCCCTAGATCTCTACCCGTGACTGTACGTATTGGGCAGCCCATTGCCCCGCCTGGCTCTAGTAAAGACAAGGCCGCACTGCAGGCGGTGACTGAATACTGCTGCGATCGCATCCACACCCTGCATAACCTGGGACGGTGATGCAAAGGTTACAATAATCCCTCAAGCAGAGTGATAGTTTTTGATCTATCACGCGCAGTGGAGCATTGATAGATGACACAAGAATTAAGGCAAGATTTAGCCAATATGGTAGGCCCTACCCGATGGGATTGGCTAAAGCCTCATATTGCTCGTGATGCGGTGGTATTTGTTGATCCTCAGCTTGATCTGGTCGATGTGGGTATCGCCCTGACCAACGATAATGTGCAGGCGGTACAGCGTTGGATTAGTGAGCAACTGATTATCAAGCCCACTGCAGAGCAGCTACAAACCTGGGGTGTTACCGGTCCCAGCTACCAGCTGCAGTCCCTGATAATTCAGCCCTATGTGCTGGTACAGAAGATTCTAGAAGCAGCGGACACAAGCAGTGGCTCCTCGACTTGACTCCCAGCCCAAGCCTTCATTGGAAAAAACTCAAACTGTTCTGGCTCAGTTAGATAATTCGGTACTTGTGCGTTTTTTGCTGCTGTTAGCCAGCGGCTGGGCATTGCTAAGGGTTTTAGACTATTTCGAAATAGTAGTGGTTATTTTTGTAATCTCTACAATTTTGGCGTTTTTGCTGAACTATCCAGTACGTTGGTGTCGACGGCTGTTGCCCCGTGGTGTTGCCGTATTTGTTGTTTTTATGGTGGCCCTGATATTAGTGGGGGGGATTGTTACCACCCTAGCCTTAGCCGTAATCGCCCAGGGGCAGGGGCTGTTAGAAAATAGTACAGATTTTCTCAACTCTGTGTTGCCGCTGATTGAACGTGTGGAAATCCAATTAGACCAGTGGAATATACAAGTTGATCTACAGGCGTTGGGAGAACAACTTCAGCAACAGGCAACCACCCTATTAGGCTCCGGTCTGGGTCTGGTCCAAACGCTATTAGAAAATTTTATTCACGGCATTTTAATCGCTGTGGTCACCTTCTTTATGATGTTAGATGGACCACGGCTTTGGCGATTTATTCTAAAGGCCGTTCCCGAGCATCAGCGATCGCACATAACCTTGACCATCCAAAAAAATCTCCTGGGGTTCTTTTGGGGACGATTGCTGTTATCTATCTTTTTTGCAATTTCTACCTTTATCTTTTTCTGGCTTCTAAAGATTCCTTATCCTCTTATTTTGGCTGTTATTGCGGGTTTATTTGATCTAATTCCTGGCATTGGTGCCACCCTCGGTGTGGGTTTGATCGGGCTGTTGCTGTTATCTCAAGGAATTGGTACAGCGATCCAATCAATAGTGGTGTGTATCTTGTTACAGCAAGTAGAAGAAAATGTGTTGTTACCCCACATTATGCGAGACTCTCTCAACATTAATCCGGTAGTCATGTTTTTTGCTCTGATTGTCGGTTTACGTATTGCCGGGCTGTTGGGGGTATTTTTAGCAATCCCGATTGCTGGAGTCGTTGTGAGTTTGTTGGATGTTGATGAGATGAAGGGGCGATCGGTTTGAGGGCGTTTCATCGGGATTTTTGTAGGGGCGTTTAACGCCCCTACAAAAATCCCGATGAAAAATGAGAAATCTCTGCCCCAGAAGATACAAATGTTTAGCAGATCTATTAAGCATTTCAACAATGCTCTGAATCGGTTGACGGCCTCGGGAAAACTCGGCATGGTGATCTTCAGAGGTCCTCAATCACGCCGATGACTAAATCAGCAATTAGCCCTCCATCCTTAAATTTATTACAGAGCCCTATCCCCTGGTTGTGGGCATTTTGGAAGTTCTGTCGACCCCACACTATTATGGGCACCAGTCTGAGTGTGCTGGGTCTATTTGGCATTGCCTGGGCTACACGTCATCCAGCCGGGTTATCACCGGGGACATTTCACGTATGGCAAGGGCTGAGCTCTCTGTGGCTCACCTGGTTGGTCTGTATGTGTACCAACATTTACATTGTTGGTCTTAACCAAATTGAAGATGTTGTAGCTGACCGCATTGAGAAACCCTACTTACCCATTGCGTCAGGAGAGTTTTCTACAGCCCAAGCTAAGATGCTGGTGGGAATTGCCGGTAGCGGTGCGATTTTACTCACGGCGGTGTCCCAGAGCTTTTATCTGGTGGTTACTGTTTGGCTAAGTTTATCAATTGGTACAGCCTATTCCTTGCCACCGTTACGACTCAAACGCTCTCCTCTGATTGCATCAGTCTGTACGCTACTTATCCGCGGTGCGGTGGTTAACCTGGGTTTATTTCTCCATGCGTCTAGTCAGCTGGGGCTGCTACCGCAGATACCCATCAGGGTGTGGGTGTTAACTCTGGTAGTGCTTGCTTTTAGTAGTGCGATCGCACTACTAAAAGCCCTGCGCGACAGCAGCAACCAACCTGAAAATCTAGGTACTTTGACCACAAAAATGGCATTAAAGATTACCTGGTGGTTGCTGAGCGTTTGTTACATCGGTCTAGTGTTGACAGCGTGGCTGATACCCGGTCTCAACACCAGCTTTTTGGCCGTCACCCATGGGTTGGCCTTACTATATTTTTGGTATCTCAGTCATCAGGTACAGCCAGACACCAGTGAGCCGACTAGTTTTAGTGTTAGAGATTACTATCAGTTCATCTGGAAGCTATTGTTTATCGAATATCTCATTTTCCCAACCGCCTGTTTGTTGCATTAGACTCAGCAACCTCAAACGGTGCTATTGCTTTCCACTGGGTCTTTGGGGCAAACTTTTGTCGCTGCAAACTATCCTCGGCAGTGTTCGTCCTACTCAGCTGGGTTTTCGATTATTACGAGCTTTAATTGTTCCAGCTTTGCTAGAGGAGCTAATCTTTCGAGTTTTGCTCCTGTCTCACCCCACCGAGGGTGTGCTGACCACTACGTTTATGCTGTGGATGACTTTCAGTCTGGCCCTGTTTGTGATTAGTCATCCGTTACAGGCGATGATTTTTAGACCCCATCTAGCATCATTGTTTAGTCGACCCCTGTTTGTTGGGCTGACAGCTCTGTTAGGGCTAAGCTGTGTTTTGATCTATGCCGGCACTGGTTCCTGATGGACTGTTGTCGGATTTCACTGGTTAATGGTGGTTAGCTGGCTCATATTCTTGGGTGGTTGGCAGCAGCTACGCTTTCGTCCTTAGGGCTTTCAAGCATTTCAAGCCTTAGTTTTTAAGGGGAAAATAAGTTCTATGACGCTAAGTCTAATTTGTCCAACTAAATATTCTGCACCTTGGGTAGCTGCGATTGAGGCTATAGCTCCAGAGATCGACCTGCGGGTGTGGCCCGATGACGATGATAAGGCGGATGTGACATTTGCTTTAGTTTGGGCACAGCCTGAAGGAATTTTTGCTGAGTACCCTAACCTGCAGGTGATTTCCTCGATGGGGGCAGGTGTAGATAATCTGCTGCAGGACCCATCTATTCCAGAGCAGGCAACTATCGTGCGAATAGTCGATCCACGACTTGTTAGTCAGATGGGTGACTATGTTTTAGCGGCCACATTAAATCATGTGCGTCAGTTTCCCACCTATGCTCAACAGCAACAACAACAGCAGTGGCAGCCCCTACAACCACGCAACATTGACGAAGTCACTGTAGGCATGATGGGACTGGGGCAAATTGGCCGCGCTGTGGCTAATCGCCTAGCTCAAGCAGGATTTCAGGTCGTTGGCTGGTCTCGTGGTGCAAAAATTATGGCTGGTGTGACCGTATTTGCTGGAAAAAATCAGATGCAAGACTTTTTGTCAGCTAGCGAAATTCTTGTTTGTTTGTTGCCACTGACATCTGCAACAGAAAATATTCTCAATGCGGAGACGTTAGCCCAGCTACCTCAGGGAGCCTATTTAATTAATGTTGCCCGAGGAAATCATTTAGTGGAAGAAGATTTACTTTCACTGCTAGACGATGACCATTTATCTGGGGCTTGTTTAGATGTGGTAAGCCAGGAACCGCTACCCCAAGAACATCCCTTTTGGAGTCATCCTAAAATTACGATTACTCCCCATATAGCCAGTCTGACCGACCCCGTTTCGGTGGCCCCGCAAATTGTTGAAAATTATCGACGCATGATGGCAAGACAGCCATTGCTTAATCAGGTTGACCGTCAGCAAGGATATTAATTGCCTTCTTGTAGGATAAGATCGCCCAAACTCAATGACATCAGCTTTATTGGTGTTTCTAAGTTGCGACAATAAAAGAAAAAAGCTCAACCTCTAGGGCTGGGCTTTTGTTGAAACGCTTCGAGAAATGCCTGATTAGGCACATGAGTATATGAACGATAGCTAGACCAAAATGTAGCTCTAACCATGACAGTAAGCTGCATCTGATTGCATCGCTCCAAATCAACATATCAAGCTAATCAGCTAAAAGTTTGTAGCGAAACCTACGAGTTGAAAAATTGTTGGGATTGTTTGTTGTAACAGCATTGAGTACAGACGTTTGTGCACATGCTGTTTACTAGGCACTATGGATGTCATGTGCGAGCACAGCTGCTTAATAACGGTAAAATCAACCCTATAGCAAACTGCTGAATGCATTCGGCAGTTTGCTGCGCACATAGCCGTTTCAACCTCAAGCTTTCAGGAATTGTGTATGGCCTAAGCTATGTGCGCCAAGCTACAAATATGCAGTAAACAGGAGAAATCTGTGGCAGAGCTAAAGGCGTTGATTTTTGATGTGGATGGCACTCTGGCAGAAACGGAACGAGATGGTCATCGGCCTGCCTTTAATCAATCATTTGCGGATACGGGGCTTGACTGGAACTGGACCCCAGAACTCTACGGTAAGCTGCTTGAGGTTTCAGGGGGTAAGGAACGTATCCGTGCCTATGTGCAAGACTATCTAACTGATTTTCAGCTGCCTGCTGAATTTAGTGATTTGGATGCGTTTATTAAGCATCTCCACGCTAATAAGACTAAGTATTATAAGCAGTATGCGGCAGACGGTAAAATTCCTCTGCGACCCGGTGTGGAACGACTGCTGAATGAGGCGCGGAGTGAGGGTGTAAGGCTTGCGATCGCAACCACCACTACACCTGCAAACGTCCAGGCCCTACTCGAAAACACCCTTGGCGCAGACAGCCTCAACTGGTTTGATGTGATCGCAGCAGGCGATATGGTACCCAAGAAAAAGCCTGCCCCCGATATCTATGAGTACGCCCTAGAGCATCTCGACCTACCTGCAGACCACTGTCTAGCTTTTGAAGACACTAACAACGGTTTACTGTCTGCGACACCTACGGGGCTTAAGACCGTTGTCACCGTCAACAACTACACCAAAGCGCAAGATTTTACTGGTGCCAAGCTGGTTCTAAGTGATTTTGGCACTCCAGAGACACCATTTAACGTGTTGGCCGGTGATGCCGGTGATGGCACCTATTTCACAGTCAACTTAGCCCGACAGCTTTGTGCTTAGGGATTTGTAGCTGTGGTCCTCAGGCTAGAGCAGTTTTGGCATAGCCCAGCCCGACAGCTTTTGGCATACCCCAGCCGAGATGACAGTGCCTTGACTCACCGCTGGCAAGAGCTGCAAACCTACCATCTTGATGCCATTTACTCCTACGGTCCGCACCCCTTAGCTGGTTTAGAGATCTTGGGCTTGGGCTACTGCGGTGTGGTGCTAAAGGTGCGGCATCAAGGACATGATCGGGTACTCAAAATCCGACGGGAGCCAGCCCCCCAAGCTAGCCTGAGCACTGAAGCAGAAAGGCTCATTCGGGCTAATACTGTGGATGTGGGGCCGCAGCACCTCGCCCACAGCGATAATTTTTTGCTGATGGACTACATCGATGGCCCCATGCTGGTGGATTGGTTGCAGCAGGCTCCGCAGACTGGGCCTCAGGGTGCTGAGGCAATTCATAAAGTCGTTGTACAGCTGATCCACCAAGCCTATCGGTTAGATCAGCTAGCGCTAGACCATGGCGACCTGCGCTGTATTACGGCCCATGCTTTAGTGCGTTCTACAGGTCCAGTCTTGATTGACTTTAGCGGCGCTAGCTTAGACCGACGCCCCGCCAATGTGACAACGCTGGTACAAGGCTTATTTATCAGCACACAGATTTCCCAACTGCTGCGACCCTGGTTTCCCAAGGTGACTAAACCAAGATTAATTAAACATTTGAGATGCTATAAACTTCATCCTTCTTCAAGCCAGATGAGCCTACTACTCGATTATTTGGAATCGACTAAGGTTAGCTATACTGCTAGCAATACTGCTCAATGACATCACTCAGTGGCTATGGCAGATCCGTTGGCAAATACATCTCTTCAATCTTCCTTAGTGAATGATGGTAGAGCCCTAGCCCAGGAACTCAATATTTCTTGGGGACAATTGATTTCTATGGCTCTTAAAGAGTTTATTAGTCGACATCGTCGCTCTGTCAATTTAGTAGAGCAGCTCAACATCGTCTACGCTGAGGATCGCAAGAGGAATCCGAAGTAGTTGCAAGGATGCGGTCTACCCATCACAGATCGACCGATGGCGAATGGTAGTCCAGCAGGGCGATATTTACTGGGTAGATTTAGGTGAGCCAGTGGGCTCTGCTCCAGGGTATCGTCACCCTCACGTGGTAATCCAGAATGATGCCTTTAATTAGAGTGCTATCAAAACTGTAGTTGTTTGTGCCCTCACATCAAATCTGAAGCGGGCAAATGCGCCGGGTAATGTGTTGCTAGAACGAGGTGAAGCGAACTTGCCGAAAGCTAGTGTTGTTAATATTTCTCAGGTGTTTACAGTTGATCGTGGCCAGTTGATTGAAAAAATTGGTAGCTTATCTAGTGCAAGAATGCGCCAGATCTTGGATGGGCTTTACTTGCTATTAGAGCCTTACGAGTTGGACACCTATTAGATAGTTCTCTTTTAGAGACACCTTTAAAGAAAACTGTCATCTTGAGACTGAGATGGCCGGTGCTGTTCGGCACTGGCTAATTAATAGTGAGTTAGTGATAGCTATTCTCGGTGCTGCGCTTATTGGTCGGGCAGTGCCGTGGGTTCGCCTTCGAGAGCCCAACCTCGTCTAACAGCAATTGCTTCTAGATGCTCAATGCGCGACTCGGTTAGAGGATGGGTAGACTGCCATTCAATGAGCTGGTTGGCGACACCCAAGTCTAGTTCGTACTCAGTTAACCGCTCAAAAAAGTCTAAGGAATAGTCAATATGGCCATAGCGCTCTTGCATTATCTCAAGTGCATACACATCTGCCTTTTGCTCTTGATCGCGACTGTAGTGCAAGTCAGCCAGACTAACAGAGCCGGTCAGCATGGGCGGTAGCTGCACGCCACCGATGGCTAAAAAACTATATAGACTCAAAAATACTAAGGTTCGTCCCAGACTACGAAGCGTATCTCGGTTTTCATGGTGGCCGAGTTCATGGGCTAGCACAAAGGCGAGTTCGTTTTCTGTTTCAATATCTGCCAACAGCCCTGTGGTGACAAAGATATGGCCACCAGGAATGACCATAGCATTGGGTATTGGCTCATCAAGGATGTAGATTTGCGGCTCAGGACGCTGGGCTAAGGCATCAGTGTGTAAAGACTCTGCCAAAGACCGAAGGTATTTAACCTGTGACCCTTCTTGAATTACGTCAGCTTCAGAAAATAGACCTTCAAAAACAACTTCACCCACTCTGACTTCAGCGTTTGGCCCAATTCGGGTGGCAATCTGGGCAGCGGCTACCCCGAGGCCAACATACAACGCTATACCCGCTGCTGCTACGGTACCCAACAGATATCCAAAGTTGACTAACGGGTGTACGGGCGTAACATTGACCTCATCGACGATTTCTCGCGGGGTATATTTCACTGCATTGGGCTCCAGTTCTAGCGAATCCCGGTACCGTAGGCCATGATTTCAACAGCTCCCGCACCCGATTGACCTTGGCCAGCAATATTGGAGGTTTCAAAGCGTACGTTTAGGACCTGCGAAGCTCCCCATTCTATGGCGGATTCTTTCATCCGTAGCATGGCCTCTCGCCGTCCTCGGTCGATTAGGGTTTCATAAACGGTGACGCGACCGCCCACTAAATTACGAAGGGCGGCTGATATCGTTTTGAAATAGTCATTAGCGACGACGACGCTGCCGACAAATAGCTCTGCTTCATGGGCATAGGGTAGGTCCTGTTTGGCACCCCAGCTCATAATCGGTATATGCAAAGTACTTTTTTCACGCCGTTTAATGTCTTCGTAGTGCTTACGCTCGCGACGATTACCAATGAAGTAACCCACGCCCAGCAAAGTCAGAAAAATGAGAATATCCATTGTGGTATGCGATCTCGCTACTGAACTTTGACAGCTGTTCCATAGGCAAATAGCTCAGCCGCACCCGGAGCTACAGAGGATGTGGCAAATCGGACATTAACGACAGCATTGGCACCCAGCTGCTCGGCCTGCATGAGCATACGATTTACGGCTTCTTGGCGTGATTCTTGCAGTAGCTCGGTATAGGCTTTTAGTTCACCGCCAACAATATTCTTAAATCCTGCAAGGATATCTTTTCCTACGTGTTTAGCCCGAATAGTACTGCCCTGCACCAGGCCGTAGTGCTCGACAATTTCCTTACCCGGTACACCTTCTAGATTAGTGAGGGTGATGTTAGTTTCACGGGCGATTGAGCGTGTCATTACAAAGCTCCTATAGATGGTTAATGGAGTAAGTGTGTCTATGAGTAGGAATGAGATCGAACTAACAGCCGGTCTAGCTGGCACCTTTGATACCTACAGGCTGTAAATATCAAATTCCGTCGTCCTAGTGTATGGATTGCTAGATCACAGAGTTAGCCAGACGAGCTGTCTATGCTGTGGCAAACAACGCTGATTGTATCGTTTGCCCTATGGTGCCCTGCGATTTCTAAAAATTGCTTTAGGTATGCTGCGCTCAATGTAGATACAGCTTTACGTTTCCTAACGTCGAAATGGATTAGCTTGCGAGTTGGCCAGATTAATTTGCTTAGACGCGGCTGTTGTCAAAGCTCTGACAGAACATATCCACACCTGTTTTGCTGATGTATAGGGCAACTGGCACCGCCAGCAGGTTGGGACACTGACTATTTTGGCTGAGGTGTTGGATCAGCTCGACGACCTGCTGTGTTTTCAAATCTGCTCGAAACTCTGGTAGACAGGCGATGTGGCGATAGCGCTTGGCAAATCCCTCTAGCCAACCATCGTTTTCAGTTGGTTCTAGACCCGCTCTCAAGGCCAATGATAGGGCTGCATCGTTTAAATCGCCGTCACAGTCTTCGATTTCGTGGAGCGATCGCAATGCTTCAGGGTAGTCGGCCAGGCGTTCAATCAGTTGAGTGATTTCAATTAGGGAGATGGAGAGCATAGGTATGGGGCCTAGAAACGAAAAAGCGGAGATATCGAGGGGGAGCGTGGGAACAGTCGGGCGGAGGCTATTGAATTTATCTAGGCTGGCTGAGAATTGTCTCAAACCAATGTTCAAAACGTTCACCTAGGGCAGGTAGTGAGTATTTTTGTTCTGCCTGCTGTCGACACTGGTGGCGATCAATGCGATTGAGCTGTTGAATCCCAGCAACTAGGTCTGGGACACTATCGGGTTCGACTAACCATCCGGTTTTACCATGGTCAATAATTTCAGCTGGCCCACCGCGACGGTAAGCTACCACAGGAACACCACAGGCCAAGGCTTCAATGGCTACGTTACCAAAGGCTTCTACCCAACGCGGGGTCATCAGCAGTCCCTGACAATTACGTACTGTAGCCTGGAGCTGCTGCGTATTGACAAAGCCCAGATAGTCGATAGGGGCATCTGGATACATACGCTGAATAGTATCCCAGTAGTCCTGGTTTTCGAGTTTGCCTAAGATTTTCAAGGGAGTTTGAGTTTGCTGAGCGGCTGCAACGGCATCCTCTAATCCTTTTTCTGGCGAGAGACGTCCGAGCCAGGCTAATTCTGATTTTGGGGTGTCACAATAGTCATATTGGCTGAGGTCAACAGCACTGCTAAGTATTTGCCAGGTAAGTCCAGTGGGAAAGGTATCTACCTGGGTTTGGGTATAGGCTCCTAATGTTCCAGGAAAGTCTGCATTGACCTGAGTGATCGCGCTATTCATGACATGGCTGAGGGAGCCCATGCTGACAAAGTGGGCAATGGGAACGTCAAAAAAGGGTGTTAGGTAAAAGGGCAGCCAGTCGTAGGCGAAATTGACGATTAGGTCATAGCTATATTGGACCTGACGCGCGTAGTTCCATTGATTTGATAAAACTGCGTTATCAATGACGATGGCTGGGGTATCGCGTTCCTGGGTGTGGGCTGTGGGCTGAAGTGTGCCAGGTATTTGAATCAGCTGAGCAGAGTTTAGTTGGGAGTTTTTGGGGGCTGCGATCGCAATCTGATGCCCCCGCTGGGTCAATGATGTCACCAAGTTGACAATCGTTAGCTCCACCCCTCCACCTAGACCAGACCCCAACGGTCCGACGGGGGTAGAAACAAACAATAATTTTAGGCATCGCGCCATGGTAACCACGCCAACTCAGCTTTATGACCCTACTATGAGTGGGCAGTCTATGGCTAACTTTGCGGTGATACTCTGCCTTTGGGTGGCTATCCTAATTAGTTAGATTTTCTACTTCATCAGGCAGCAGCTCTGTTGCTGTTCGAGAAGCTTCCAACGCATTATTGAGCGATGATTTGAGCTTGGGCGCCTCACGGATACGGTTTAGCTGCTCCAGTGCCCACTCTGCCGTCCGTCGCACCTCGGCATCTTCATCTTCAGTGGCATGGCCAAGCATCAGACTGATTTGGGTCACCAACTCATAAACACGAGTCAAATCACGAATTGCATTCTTACGAACATCGGGATTATCGTCTTGAAGGGCAATAGCAAGTGCCCGGTTCATGGGTTTTAGAGAGCGAATACCGATTTCTGATAGGGCTGCTAGAATCAAACTTTTTTCCTTGGAATCAGCATCTACCATACTGTTTACCAAGTGCTGTACAGCAGACGAGTTACCGCGCTGGCCCAATTCCCAAATTGCTTTTCGGCGCTTACTAGGGTCCGCCACCTGCAAATTACCGACTAGCTCGTCAATAATATCAACTTTGGCTAGACGAGTCGTTGCGCTGATATCGGCAGTGGGAACCACTGGCAGATTTTCATTGGCTTGATTGTGATTGTCAACGACGACATCAGTAGCTGCGTGACTGGCATTATTTGACCGATGGCCGTTTAGCGATGTCTCAGACAATGTGTTTGGTCGTGGCACCTCACTGGGAATAGCTCCCCAGGCTGAATCTCCATCGTTCTCGTCATCTGTTTTAACTCGGTTTGCCAACACAAATCCCACACCAAAGCTGCCAAACGCGACAATTAGTGCAAGCCCTGGCCACAACAGTCTGCCTAAACCTGGTGATGGAGGCGCGTCAGCAGGTTGCGGATTGTCTGAAGCCTCTGTGGGTGAAGTATCAACGCCGGTTTCAGGTGACACCTCATCGCCAATGTTGAGCTCACCTCCTTCAACGACAGCATTCTCAGCATTAATGCGTACATCACTAGCGTCAGTCTCTGGCGTGTCTGACGTGTCAGCCTCTGACGCTGCTGCCTCTGACGCTTCATCAGCAGAGGCATTGGGTGAGGGAGACTCTTGCTGCTGTGCGATCAAGTTAGGCTCTTCGAACGCAGCCGTCCCTGCAGCTTCTTGACCGCGTAAAGTACGGATAGCTTCAGCCGTCATCGGGCCATAAATGCCGTCAATCGGGCCGTCGTAGTAGCCGCGATTTTTCAGCGCTTGCTGTATCGCTTTAATTTCTTCAGCCTGCTCCTCAGATGTAGCGTCCTCTGAGGGCGAATTAGTTGCATCCTGAGTAGGGCTGGGTGTATCTGCAGCAGTTGGGTCAACTGCTGAGGACTGCGCTACTAGCGACGACGGGGCTTCGGCACGTAAAGATTCGACAGGTAATGTCAGGGCTGTCAGACTTGTAAAAAATACCAGAGTAGATCGCCAAATCATATCAAGTTAATATCCAGTACCTGCGTCTTTCTGTTCACTGTTAGAGATTGGCTATTCAGTGCTTCGAATGGCAGAGTCCCGCTAATGCATAAAATAATCAATTCGTCCTGATGCATTAGAGAGCTACACAAGAAGCCATCAAAAAATCAGAACGACACCGCACAGAAGCCTATAAATAGATCAAAGTTATTGTTCTAGTTAACGAGCAACGGCTTTAAGCTTTCCCATAACTGTACCCAAATTTAGAGTTGTCATGTTCAAAATTGCTTAGCCAACTATTGCCTGTGGCCCTAAAAACCTTTAACTGAGTTAGCAGTTAGACTGGCACCGTTGAGGCATGATAGCAACCCTGCAATGTCTTAAATTTAAGACAATTGATTTGGTAAATGTCGCTCTATATGGACATCTACGGCCACAACGAGTATTGACAGCTTTGCAGCCAATACTAACGCAAATAGTTAGAAAATCTGAGAACGGATTTATCAAGAGTTCTTAGTATATGTGCAGCCTCTATAAAGACTAAATGTGCTTGCAATATTCAGGGAACTTTTTGATAAAAAAGAAAGATTAATCTGGCGAAGAGTCGTATGGTCTATGGGAGCCTAACCAGGTGGCCAGCGTCTTTGAAAAACTTGGACGCATTACGGCAATCTCTGATGCGGGCGTTAATAGCTGGATCAATGTTTGAGTTATGACATCCCGCTGATTGACAAGATAGATGCTAACTATGGTAAAGCCCACACCAATCCACTGAATAGTAGTGAGGTTTTCTGAGAGCAGTACCGTACTAAAGGTAAGGGCAAACACCGGGGTTAGAAACGTAAGGGCACTCAGGCTTGTGAGATTCCCCTTAGACGCCAAATAGAAAAACACGCCATAGGCAATGGCACTGCCAAACACAGTGGAGTATAGGATAGCTAGCCACCCCGACGGGGTAATGCTCTGCCACTGATGGACCTCGGTGTAGGCTGACAAGCCTAGCAGTGGCAGACCCCCTATGATCATATGCCAGCCAGTGGCGACGACTGGGTCTACATAGCGTGCAACATAAGCAATCATGACGGTCCCGACTGCCATAGACAGAGCGGCCAGTAGCATCAGCCATTCACCATGACCCAGGAGCAGTGAAAATACATCTATTCCTGTCGGTAATGGGTTAATAATGTCGTTTGCTTGCTCAGGCCAGTGTCCTGTTGAAAAGGCGGTTGTTACATTTGAGAAGGCTTGAATAATCCAGGCGTCAGGGAGCCCTAGCAAACTGATACCCGTAATGCCCAGCGTTAGGCCAAGCCACCCCAAAGGCCCAACAATTTCTTGAAATAGAAACCGAGCCATTAGAGCGACTGCAATGGGTTGTGAGTCAATCATGACTGAGCCAAGCCCGGCCCCGGTCCGTTGGAGACCTTCAGCTAAAAACCCTTGAAATAAGGTGCCATCAACTAGGGCAAATCCTCCAATCCAAGCCCACGCCTGCCAGCTTTTGGGCTGTTTACGTTTTAAAAAAGCTGCCACTATCAACACCAGCACACCAGCCGGTATGAGCCGTAGGGTGGCTAGAAATAGAGGAGTGGTGGTGTCGATTACGCCTTTCATGGCGACCATTGCTGTGCCCCACAAAAAGAATGGGGCAATCAAAAATAAGGTCGGGGTCTTTTCTCGATCAAACTGAGAGGCCATGCAGCGAGGAATGTATAAATCTGATAGACGGGTGGTCTTATTATAAAGTTATGTTAAGTTCTGATGGCCTTCCCTGCAAAGCCATTGACTCTGCCATCAGTGTAATTAAGTCGCAACCGATGACATAGGGAGTTTATAGTAATCATCTAAACTTCAGTCGTTTATTCAATCGATCTTGATTATGATTTGGCCATTCAAGCCACGTTTCCGTAAACAGATTGCCCGGATTGAGATTTCTGGTGCGATTGCAGGCGCAACCCGGAAGCGAGTGCTGGAGGCCCTTGAGGAGGTCAAAGAAAAAAAGTTCCCGGCACTTTTATTGCGCATTGATAGTCCGGGTGGCACCGTGGGGGATTCTCAGGAGATTTACAGTGCTCTCAAAAAGCTCCAGGACAGCGTAAAAATCGTTGCCAGTTTTGGGAATATTTCGGCGTCAGGCGGTGTGTATATCGGCATGGGTGCTCAACACATTGTGACAAATCCAGGCACCATTACTGGCAGCATTGGCGTTATTCTGCGGGGCAATAATTTAGAGCGCCTGCTGGACAAAGTAGGGGTGTCGTTCAAGGTGATCATGTCTGGACCCTATAAAGATATTTTGTCCTTTGATCGAGAGCTGACTCAGCCAGAACAGATGATCCTGCAGGAATTGATCGATGTGAGCTATGGGCAGTTTGTGTCAACAGTGGCAACAGCTCGTAGTTTGGATGAAGAAACTGTACGCGGGTTTGCTGACGGACGTATTTTTACGGGTGCTCAGGCTCTAGAGCTGGGTGTGGTTGACCGTCTTGGCACTGAAGAAGATGCAAAGCGTTGGGCTGCTGAACTTGTGGAGTTAGACCCTGATAAAACCGAGGTTTATACCATCGAAGAGCGGAAACCGTTTTGGAATAAGCTTTTACCGGGTAACGCTCAGGTGACTGCTCCTCTAATAAGTCCGCGGTTGCAAACCTGGTTAGAGTTTGAGATAGCACATCAGGGCATGCCGCTGTGGCTTTATCAGTCGTCCGGGACAACGTTGCCAGGGCCGTTTGGCGGATAAAATTGACTACACTCTCTAGTCGGCCTAGAAAAGGCTACTCTATCTAAGGGGTTGGCTTGGCCAAGCAACGTATGAGGGATAGGCGATATGCAGCAAAGGGACACAGGTGACTGGCGGGTATGTGCGATTCGAGGCGCGACCACTGTCCCCGAGAATTCAGTCGCGGCTATTTCAGAAGCGGTCACTGATCTGCTTAATGCATTAGAAGAATATAATCCTCTAACAGCTGAGGATATGATCAGTGTCACGTTTTCAGTGACATCTGATTTGGATGCAATTTTTCCAGCTGCGATCGCACGGCAACGTCCCGACTGGGATACCGTACCTCTATTAGATGTTCAGCATATGCGGGTGGCTGGTAGTCTGCCGATGTGTATCCGCTTTTTGATTCATGCCTACATGAGCATTCCTAAAGCTGACATCTATCATCCATACTTGCGAGGGGCGAGTGGTTTGCGACCTGATTGGGCCAGTGTGTCTGCCCACGCTCCATAGCCTTTTGCCTAATGGAACACTTTTATCAAAAAAGGGCTCCTGCAGGAGCCCTTTTTTGATAATTTATAAAACCGCCAGAGCTTAATGCTCGTCCTTGCGATGAAAGCGGATACCTAAAAAGATGTCATAGATAAATCCCCAAAAATCTTTGCGACGAAGCAAACCTAATGATTGAGGAGACCCTTTCTCATCTAGCAAAGGCTTCATGATCTCATAGGCAGGCTTGTACTTATACCAGGGAATTGAGGGCCACAGGTGGTGTACCAAATGGTAGTTCTGACCCATAATCAGCAAGTTTAGAAGCCGACCAGGGTAAACTCGTGCATTTTTCCAGCGATTCTTTTCCTTAAAGGGGCGGTGGGGCAAATAATCGAAAAATAAGCCCAAGGCAACGCCCACCACCAGAGCCGGAGAAAACCAGTAGTTGGCAAAATAGGTTAGAAAGCCAAAGTGACAGGCTGAATAAATTAACACTCCCACAATCAGCCGACTCAAAAACCATTCCAACAGCTCATACTTTTTCCACAGGCGCCGTTGGAAAAAGTAAATCTCATGGTAAAAGAATCGAGGCGCAATCAACCACAGGGGACCACAAGTAGACACAAAGTGATCTGGGTCATTTTCTGGATCATTGACATTGGCATGGTGCTGCAGATGAACTCGGGTAAATACCGGAAAGGTGAAGCCGAGCATAAGGGCACTGCCATGGCCTAAGATCGCGTTCACAATACGATTGCTGTGAGCTGAATTGTGAGAAGCATCATGGATGACCGTTCCCACTAGGTGCAGAGCCACCGTATTCAAAACAAAACAAATCCAGTGGGGAAAGCTCCAGGAAAAATACCCAAATGTAGCCACAGTTGCTAACGCTACTGCTCCTACAAAAATTAGTAAATCTGGGCTGACACCACCGTCTGCGTCTAAGAGATCCTTGGGTACTCGTCTAAGTACCGCTGAAGGACGTGTTGCCACCGAAACCACAGTAATACTCCTTCACACCTATGTCTCGAAGTATACGCTACCTGGAGGTGATAATAAAGTTTTGTGACGCTATCTCATTTATCGCTTTACACTTCTAAACTGCCACTCAAACGTAGTGTACGTCTGGTCAGTACATCTCCATGTCGGTAATTGTACCCACATCGATGACGATAGTTAAGGACGATCTGATTTTTCAGTTTGAGAATCTGCCTTAACAATTGCACCTAGAGACTATAGAGCAGAAGCTAACCTCGGCATGATAATATCCGGTGGTTCAATTGACACATGTTCATATCCAAAACTCTGTATTTTCTCTTAGAGAAGACTGTTGTTCTAGGGTTTAGGATGTGATTGACCCTACTATCGGCTAGCCCTCGGACAAAGCACTATGCCTCTGCGCCACGCCCTGCGTCGGACCAAAATTGTTTCCACCATTGGTCCGGCTACTCAGGATCCCGCCACGTTGCGATCGCTCATTGAAGCCGGTGCCACTACTCTGCGTCTTAACTTTTCCCACGGCACCCATGACGACCATCAACGCAGTATTCGATTGATTCGTCAGCTCTCGTTTGAACTCAATCAGCCTGTTGGCATTCTGCAAGATTTACAGGGACCAAAGATCCGCCTAGGCAAGTTTGAAGATGACGCTATCCATCTCAAAACAGGCGATAGTTTTATCCTTACTAGTCGTCAGCTACCGGGTACCCAAACAATTAGCTCAGTTACCTATGAGCCCCTGGTAGAGGAAGTGCCGACCGGTGCCACTATTTTGCTAGATGACGGCAAGGTGGAAATGCGGGTAGCTAGCAAGGATATAGAGAAGCGAGAACTCCATTGTGACGTTGTAGTCGGTGGCAAGCTATCGAATAGTAAGGGGGTGAATTTCCCTGGGGTTTATCTCTCCATCAAAGCCCTTACAGAAAAAGACAAAGTAGATCTTGCCTTTGGTTTAGACCAGGGGGTTGATTGGGTTGCCCTCAGCTTTGTCCGCAACCCTCAAGATGTTCTAGAAATTAAAGAAATCATCACCAATGCAGGTAAGCGGGTCCCAGTTATTGTCAAAATTGAGAAGCATGAAGCCATCGAACAGATGGAAGCGATTTTGTCACTCTCTGACGGTGCGATGGTCGCCCGTGGCGACCTTGGTGTGGAGCTACCCGCTGAGGACGTCCCAATTCTGCAAAAACGTCTAATCGCTACTGCCAATCGCCTTGGTATTCCAGTAATTACGGCGACTCAAATGCTTGACAGTATGGTCAATAATCCTCGACCAACGCGGGCAGAAGTCTCTGATGTGGCTAATGCCATCCTCGATGGTACCGATGCCGTGATGCTGTCAAACGAAACTGCCGTTGGTAATTACCCAGTCGAGGCCGTTGCCACCATGGCCAAAATTGCTCTGCGGACTGAACAAGAGCAGATTACAAAAAACACAGATACCGCCACCAGTCGAACCATTCCAAATGCCATTAGTCGAGCAGTGGGCCAGATCGCTTCCCAGCTGGACGCGGCAGCGATTATGTCTCTGACAAAAACAGGAGCAACCGCTCGGAATGTTTCTAAATTCCGACCACCAACGCCCATTTTAGCGGTTACCCCCCACGTTGAAGTTGCTCGGCGTTTGCAGGTGGTATGGGGTGTCAAACCCTTGCTAGTAGTTGACTTGCCTTCTAGTAATCAAACCTTTCAGTCGGCTGTTAATGTAGCCCAAGAAAAAGAGCTACTTCATGATGGCGATCTAGTGGTGATGACCGCCGGTACTTTGCAAGGGGTATCAGGGTCAACAGACCTGATTAAAGTGGAACTGGTGACTGCCGTACTCGGCCATGGTAAAGGAATTGGTGAAGGCGTTGTCAGCGGTCGTGCACGAGTTGTGAGCAAGGCATTAGCCGTTAGTAACTTTAACCCTGGTGAGATTTTAGTGGTGCCGAGTACTAGTGTCGACTATGTGGATATCATCCGCCATGCTGGTGGCATTATTACAGAGGATGCGAGCTATACAGGGCACGCTGCTGTACTGGGCTTGCGTCTTGGTATTCCAGTTTTAGTTGGAGTGACCAATGCAACAAACATTATTCGTGATGGCACGATCATCACTGTAGATGCCAAACGGGGCGTAGTGAATTCGGGAGCAACCAATCTTTCCCGAGAGATCACCACAGTATATTAACGACTATGGTTCCTTGGTCACCTGACTGATGGGTGCCTATGCCTTGCCCCAATTAATGTAGGGCAGATTATCTGCTGTCGCTTTAATTTGCTCGGTCTGGGCTAGAAGCTGACCGCAGGCATCCCAAGTACCATTGACAAACATCTGACGATTGCCCTCTTTGACCGAGACTGATTTAGTTAGGTCGTCAGTTGAGATCGTCTGTTTGTCTAAGTCTAGAGTAAGTGCGGTGTCAGGCGAGTTGGCAATCAGTGTTTGGAGTTGAGCAACAACATCTGGGGGAGCCGTCACACAAGGCATGCCAATGGCAACACAGTTGCCAAGAAAAATTTCGGCAAAGCTTTCACCGACAATTGCCCGAATACCCCAGCGCATAATTGACTGTGGCGCATGTTCGCGAGATGAGCCACAGCCAAAATTACTATTGACTACTAAGATTTTGGCCCCCTGGTACTGAGTCTGATCAAATGCATGGGTGCCATTACTTTGGACGCGGTCGTCTGCAAAAACATTTTCGCCCAGGCCGTCAAACGTAACACAGCGAAGAAACCGAGCTGGAATGATGCGGTCAGTATCGATGTCATTGCCAACTAAAGGAATACCACGACCAGTGATCGACACGATTTTAGAGATTGTTTTAACCATAGAGAATCTATCTTGCTGTGCTAAAAGACTAAGGCCGTCCAAACAATGCAGTGTCTTCATCAAATACAGTACCAGGTTGAAAAAGGCAGTGCCAGTATGGATGGACTGACTACACCCATCGGCAAAATCAATAGGTGAAGCCCTAGACGTTGGAACGCCCAGGGCTTCTGGTAGTTAGAGCAGCGGTCCCCTAAGCCTCATAGAGAAACTCTAGATCCACATGATCCGGTATGTTGGCCGCATCATAATACGGGCGATTGGTCAGCCAAACTGATTGATAGGGTTTGAGTTCATAAACCGCATGTAGGTCATCACAACTTTCACCACTGATCAGATCTATCCAGCTGTCAGTATTAACAAGGTTAAGTTCGCTCAGCCGCAGGGTGTGGGGTTGGTTGCTAAGGTTGTGAATTGAGAAAATACTTTGGTCACGAGCGATACTCTGACGCCAGAAGGCGAAAATGGCAGGATTCTCGGGATGCAGAGTGTACTGAGTAGCATTTGGGTGAAATGCTTTTTGCCGACGGCGAATCTGGATGAGACGGGACAGTTCGGCTAGCACAATGGATTGTGGCGATTCTGGCTCTTTTAGTAGAGCATCCAAGCATTCTTTATCCCAGCAGTGGCGATTAATTGAGCGATTGTGACCGGTCGCCTCCATTCCTTCAATGTCGTTATGAGTTGCTAGGAAGCTATGGATATAGAATGCAGGAATTCCCTCCAAGGACATCATGACTGTTTGGGAACAGATAAACCGCTCAACTTGCCACTGATCTGGTCCCTGTGCCGTACCCTGGAGGGCGTCAAATAAGGAAATATTGATCTCGTAGGGAGATTCACTACCGTCAGGTTTGCTGCGCATGCTGATTTTGGCACCAAAGTTGCGCATGGTGTCTATCAGTGTTTGAAATTCACCCTCTTCTAAGAGCCCTTCAGTAGGTCGTAGCCCAATGCCATCATGAGAAGCTGTGAAATTGAAATAAGCGCAACCAATCGGAGCTGGTGGCATACTCATCATCCAGGTTTTGAGGTGATCTGCTCGGCCCTGCATCAGAGCATTTAGCAACAGCGGTGGCAAGCTGAAGTTATAGATCATGTGAGCTTCGTTTCGATCCCCAAAATAGCTGAGGTTCTCACGATTTGGCACGTTGGTCTCAGTGATCAGGGCAATCCCTGGATCTATCATCTGCAGAATCTCGCGGAAAGTTTGGATAAGCTTATGGGTTTCTGGCAGGTGGATACAGGATGTTTCTAAGGACTTCCACAAAAAGCCAACTGCATCTAGGCGAATGTATCGTGCCCCGTGGTGAACATAGGCAAGAATAATTTTGACAAATTCTAAAAGGACATCTGGATTGCTGTAATCCATGTCAACTTGGTCAGCACTAAACGTGGTCCATACATGCTTTAGACCATTAGTCGTTTCGACCGGTGTTAGCAAAGGACTGTTGCGTGGCCGAATGACATCAGCTGTGGGGGTATCTTCTGGCAGCGTAATAAAGTAATCACGGCCTGGTAGCTGATCGTCTTTGAACTGTTGAAACCAATCGCTTTGACTGGATACATGATTGGCAACTAAATCAAACATGAGATTAAAGTTGCGCCCGATGGCTTCAATATCAGCCCAGTTACCTAGTCTGGGATTTACCTTGAGAAAGTCTATGACGGCAAATCCATCATCAGAGCTATAGGGAAAAAAGGGCAGGACATGTACACCTGTGACTGTATCTGCCAGATGGGTATTTAGAAATTGATGTAGCGTTTGCAATGGTGAAGCATCGTTGCTGCAGATGCTATCGCCGTAAGTAATCAGTAGAATTTTGTCCTGATCCCACTTACCTAAATCTTCTTGGGAGTGTGGTTTAAGATGCTCCTTTGTCAGGTCATATAGGCGAGGGAGCAAGCTTTGAGTTTGCTCCTCGGAATAGACCCCGCTGAGTAGGGGATAAACCTTAGCTGTAAAGCGTTCGAAAGATATGGCGACTTTAGACGTTGTCAGCATGAATAGGTAAGTCTGATGTAATAGTCACTGGGCAAGCACCGGGGTGCTGTAAAAAGGATGCGATCAAACGAAATTAAGGCCCAAGGTAGAAAACCTTGATCCCCAATTTTTCACATATTCCTGATGGTTTGAATGGCTAGCGGGTTTTTGAATAATTAGATCAATTAAGGTCTATTTGGGACAGCTTAACCCAGGTGGTTAGATAATTCACTACCTAAAAGCAGGTCTAGTTTGGATACCGGTGAAATGAACAACTGCCCCATAGGAGTTGTTATGAGTAACCAGGTTATCACTGGTTTTTCCGAAAGGTCTGGGGATTAGGACAAATATCGGGTCTACTTCATATCTTTAAATAAACTCTAAAGCCCGTGTAAGTTGCAGCCATTTTACATATCAGAAAAACTAAAAAAGGATATCTGGCAAACTGCCAGATATCCTTTTTTGCTTTGAGGGCCACTTGTAGCTTTTCGCACGCCGATTAAGTGATTGCTCTTACCCAATAACAATCTGCCTAGCGACGTTCAAAGTTTAGATACTCTAATAATAGGCAACCTAAACTTTATCAAACCTTATGACACCATGCTTAAGGGCAGGATCAGATGACGCTGATGAATCGTTAACCATCCTTCTTTGCGAAAATCTCTGAGCAATCGTGTAACGGTTACCCGTGTAGTGCCAATGGTTGTTGCTAGCTGATGATGAGTCAACCGAATAGTTAGCTTGACACCTTGAGTTTCTACTTGGCCAAATTCCTGGGCCAGCATAATCAGTAGCTGTCGTAGCCGATCGGCAACTAGGCGTTTTCCAGATAAAGCAAGCCTTGCTTCCGACTGCGGGAGACGGCTGGAGAGATGGGCAAATAACCCAGCCATTAACGTGGGAGAGTTCTCCAGTTCCGCCATAGATAGCGGTAATACGTCTACCGGAGTCAGTGCTGTTGCCCAGTAGGGACTTACTCCAGTCAAGCTCAGACCAAAGGGCATAGAAGGACCAGCCAGACCTAATAGTGTTTCGCTACCGTCTGGATGAATAGTGTGGAGCTGTACAATGCCTCGACAGATGACATAGATTTCGCTTCGCCTCAGATGAATGCTGTGCCCTGCAGTAAACTGCGTCAGATTACGTTCGTGATAAAGCTGCTCAAGTAGAGCAATATAGCTATCTGGTGTACGGGTTCTTGGGGTGAGCTGTGATACTGACATAGAGAAAACCAGGTCCCTGTGAATGCTATTTGAGCAATCGACAGCAGAGATGTATTTTAGCCAACGGCAATGCTTGAATAACTCTGCTAAATATAAAACTAGTCCTGCTGCTTCTTGGAATACCGCTTCAGAATAGAAGAGTAAACCCAAAAAATAACTTTCAAGCTAAGCTCTGATTTGGCAGCATCAATGAGTTCGCTTAGTCGATATTACCGACATGATTAAAGTAAACACTTAACGTAAGGTAATCAACAGGTTAAGAAAAGCGAAACCTTTTGATGGCGAGTGTTTATGATTGAGGGTAGAAAAAATATTGGGAACTCAGATCGCCGGGATGTGTGTGGATAAGATTGGCCTCGTGGAACGCCGCATTAACCGCTGATTGTGTGATGATTGTTTACCCAATCTCAGTTCAGCAGGCTGCGTACATCACTGACCTGTCCGTTGACGGCGGCCAAGGCAACCATTGCCGGGCTCATTAGTAGAGTCCGACCTGAAGCAGAGCCCTGACGACCTTTAAAGTTTCGGTTTGATGATGATGCGCTGATTTGTCGGCCCTGCAATTTGTCAGGGTTCATGGCCAAACACATAGAACATCCAGGTTCTCGCCATTCGAACCCCGCTTCAACAAAAATTTTATCCAGACCTTCGGCCTCAGCCTGCTGTTTGACCTGCTCTGAGCCTGAAACGACAAATGCCTTGATACCTGCAGCCACGCGTCGTCCTTGGGCGACTTTAGCGGCTTCTCTCAAGTCGCTTAGCCGACCGTTGGTGCAGCTGCCGATAAAACAGACGTCAACGGGAGTGCCCAGCATCGGCTGACCTGGGGCTAAGTCCATGTAGCTGTAAGCTTCTTGGATCAGTGGCTGCTCGTCTGATGCAAATCTCTCCAGGTTGGGAACGGCTTCATCAACACCGATAGCCTGGTCGGGGCTAATGCCCCAGGTGACGGTAGGGGAAATTTCTTGGGCATCAAAAACGACGACATCATCGTAGTCGGCATCGGTATCGCTACGTAAGTTTTCCCACCAGCCAACAGCCTGCTCAAATTCGCTGCTCTGTGGGGCAAACTCTCGGCCCTTGAGATAGTCGTAGGTGATCTGGTCCGGGTTGACGTATCCGCAGCGAGCACCGCCCTCAATGGACATGTTGCATAGGGTCATGCGCTCTTCCATAGACATGGCCTCAATGGCGCTGCCGGCATATTCGTAGGCATAGCCAGCACCCCCTTTAGCACCCAGGGTGCGAATAATATGCAAAATTACATCTTTGGCATAAACCCCTGGGGCGAGGGCACCATTGACCTCAATGCGTCGGACTTTAAGCTTGTCGAGAGACAGGGTCTGGGAGGCGAGCACATCTCGCACTTGGCTAGTGCCAATGCCAAAGGCAATAGCCCCAAAGGCACCATGGGTAGACGTGTGGCTATCGCCACAGGCAATGGTCATGCCAGGCTGAGTTAGCCCCTGCTCTGGGGCAATGACGTGAACAATGCCCTGGCGACCTGACCCGACATTAAAAAAGCGAATGCTGTTGGTTTGAGTGTTGCCTTCTAGGGCAGTGATCATGTCTTCTGCCAGGCTGTCGGCAAAAGGGCGAGCTTGGCTATCGGTTGGGACGATGTGATCGACTGTCGCGACGGTGCGCTCGGGAAACAGTACCTTGAGATTGCGATCGCGCAGCATCGCAAATGCCTGAGGGCTTGTGACCTCATGGATCAGATGCAGACCGATAAAAAGCTGGGTCTGACCCGACGGTAGTGTAGTGACTGTGTGTAGATCCCAAACTTTATCGAATAACGTACCCTTACTCATGCGCCGCCTCTGTCTAACAAAAAATCGCTAGGCTTTCTATTCTAGCTCCAGAGGTTGCTATTGGATGTCGTTTTCAAAGAGATCTCCAGCCCTGCTATTGACGACAAACGATCAGCTGGCATGTTTCAATTAGACATACAGCTTTTCTGTTTTTAATAAAAGGAGTTTGGCAATGGCTGGAGCAGTGGTCTATCTAGTAATTCTTTTCGGTGCAGCAGGTGCCGGTATTGGTATGTACTACGGTCTAAAGGCTGCAAAGCTGATCTAAAACAGGCTCATTGCACAAAACCCATGGGGGGCAGAGAGGCGACTGCGTGTCTTCTCTGCCCCCTATTAGTTTTTAAGGGGTGATTTGGTTGCGATCGCAACAGACTTGCTGCTGGCCAAAATACTAGTGCCGGCAAATAGAAACCAGCCAAGTACATTAATGCGTGCATCAAAGAGGGTGACATCAAATAGCGCAAACAAAATGCACCCAGTAAAGCCTAGGAGATAGCTAAGCAAAACAGGATGATAGCTATCAACAATTAACCGCCGAATGCCAGCCACATAGGTGCGACCAACGACCCAGCAGAAAAGCAACATAGTAGGCACGCCAGTATCGCAGGCCAAATAAAGCCAAAGGTTATGAGGGTGAAACAGACGCTCATGATCGGTGACACTTAATGGCACATACTGATGACTAAAGCCACCTAGCCCCCACCCCACTAGCGGGCGCTGTTGAATAAGCTCCAACGCGATCTGCCAGGCGGCGATACGCGGATCTTGAGTAAATAAAGCCAGGCTAAGAGAACGACCGCCAAAGCCTAAAAATACGAGTCCGGCTACCATCGCACCAAAGATTACCAGCCCCAGCATCCACACCCAACGATGTCGCCTGACCAGAAAACCAGCGATGAATAGCAACACCATGGCAGCTATTAGCCCATTGCGAGAGCTGGAGCAAAAGATACCAACTCCGGCCAAACCGGTGGCAACGGCAATGACAATGGTCAGTTTAGGAGAGCACTCCTTTAGCCCGCCGCGCATCTTGCCGACCAGAAGTCCTAACCCCAACCCCAATATGATCGTCAGATAGTTGCTCAAAATATTGGGATGACTGAGTCCACCGTGGGCTCGATGCCCGGCAAAACTCACATCAAAGACCCATTCAAAAATGCCCCAGTCGCTTACCCGCGCGGTAAAGGCCGGAAACCTGACGATATATTCAACCAGGGCGGCCGTACTAAACGGCAATGACCCCAGCACAATGGCCTGACTAATGGTGGATAAAGCAATGCTAGGAGGCCGAAACCAGACATCTGTCGTCAGCACACCAACTAATAAAAAATAAGGGAGAAAATTAGCCAGCTGTAGCCACGCGTCACTGCGATTTATAGCAAAGCAGGCACTGGCTATAAGTCCCAGGGTCAAAAGACCATACCCCTGCTGCCACAGCACCTGCCGAATCGAATCAAAACGCTGGCACAGCGCTGTCAACATCAAAACAACCATGCCTGTCAAACTTAGATAGCTAGCAAATGGCAAAACCACCAAGGCCGCAAGCCACAGCCAGTCAGTCCCCGAGTGGACTATGGCCAGAAGATTTTTTGTGGGTTGGGCTGAATTAGTACGCACCGTCCCCCATTAAGACCACCCATATTGTACGAATCAGAATATAGAGATCTAGCCAAACTGACCAGTTACGAACGTAATAAGCGTCCAGATTGACTCGTTCGTCATAGGTGATATTGTTACGCCCTGACACCTGCCACAGCCCTGTCAGCCCTGGCAGTACTTGGGTATAAAGCTCAAACTTATCGGCATACCGATGGACTTCATCATGAACGATGGGGCGTGGCCCTACCAGGCGCATTTCACCTCGCAAAACATTCCAAAGCTGGGGTAGTTCATCTAGACTTGTGCGTCGTAACCATCTGCCAATGCGGGTGATGCGGGGGTCATACTTCAGTTTGCGGTCTTGGTCCCAGCGGCTGCGAAGTTCTGGCTGTTTGTGCAAATAGTCTTTGAGTACTTTGTCGGCATTGGGCACCATGGTGCGAAATTTCCAAGCCTTAAACGGACGGCCCCGGCGACCGATGCGCACCTGGGCATAAAAAATTGGCCCTGACGAATCGAGGCGAATGGCAAGGGCTATCAGGGCAATCAAGGGTAGACAGACTAAGCCGACCACCATAGTTAAACATTGGTCAAGTAAGCTTTTAGCGAGTTTTGGACCCGGTAGCAAGAGCTGTTGACGAGACTCTAGACCTAGGACGCCACCGAGATCTCGAGCGGCAACCCACAGGCTGGCCATACCAAACAGATCGGGAATAATTAACAGGTGAGGAAAGGCCCGACCGTAGCGCTGGGCCACATACAGCAATCGGTCACGATGTACCCCCGGCATCGCCACAATAGCGTAAGGAATTTGATCGCGATTGGCTAAAACGGGTGCCTGAGCCAAATTGCCAATGACGGGGACGCCTTCAAGGCTGCCATGTTTTTTAACGTCATCGTCTAGTACGGCGACGGGTTTAAGACCCAACGATGGTTGACGATGCAGAGTGCGAATCACCAGGGCGCCGGTTTCGCCTGCACCTAGCACCAAAACTGGGTAACCCCACCAGGAGCGTTTGGCTACCAGCGCACGGAGGGCATAACGCCCCAGAAGCACTAAAATAATTGACAGTCCCCAGGCCATTAAAAATGCACCTCGAGAATAAAGCTGCAGGTCGCGAAATAAGAAGATGGCTGACCCGAGGGTGAGATAGAGTAACGTTGAGGTGAGAGCGATACGTCGCAGCTCTTCTACAGGGCCTATGCCATGTCCTGGATACAGACCCGCCAAACCATAGCCAAGCAAAAATAGCCCAAGCAGCGGCCAAAGCTCCCAGTAAAGTGAGGGGGCGTACTGACCGTTAAACCACAAACGGATGTAGACACTGGCAATGCCAGCCAAGCTTAAACACAGGGCATCGCAGGTGACCAACGCGGTCACCATATAGCCAGGGTGAGCGTTTACTTTGAGGGGTGAGATCGCAGGTTTAGTCGGCTGAGAAAGAGTCATGAGCACCAGATGCCGAAGGCGATAACCTAACTACTCTAAGGGATTACCTTGCAGAAAAGCTGTATGGGTTTGCTCAACACAGTTACAAAACTGAGTTTGAAAATGCGCAATTGAGAATTGTTCTGCTTGTTGACGTAGAATTTCCAACTTTAATTCATACATACCCATTTCGAAGGATTGTATGGCCTGTACCAGACTCTCAACTGTCTGTTCTGGAAAAAGAACGCCCGTTTTTCCATGAATTACGGTTTCAGTCGCCCCACCTCGACCAAAGGCAATCACGGGAGCCCCGGCGGCTTGAGCCTCTACAGGGGTAATACCAAAATCTTCTTCTGCTGGAAAAATAAATCCCTTACATCGCTGCATATAGTCCGTAACAACAGCGTCGGTCTGTTTTCCAAGTAAACGGATGTTCTGTCCGGCCATAGCTTTAATGCGTTCCCAGTCGGAGCCATCACCAATGACCACTAGCGGTAGACCCAGCTGGTTAAATGCTTTAACAGTGAGGTCAACCCGCTTATAGGGGACAAAGCGAGACACCGTCAGATAAAAATTTTCACGCGGCTGCTGCCAATCAAACCGAGACACATCAACTGGCGGATAGATCACCTTTGCAGGGCGGCGATAGGCCCGCCAGATCCGTCTGGCAATAAAGTTAGAGTTGGCGATAAATCGATCTACGCGATTGGCGCTTGTGCTATCCCACAGCCGCAGATAGTGCAAAATCAACCGGGTCAAGACACTCTTTGGCCCTTGCTCTAAGCCCGCTTGCTGTAGATATTGATGCTGCAAATCCCAGGCATACCGAATGGGGGTGTGCACATAGCTAATATGGAGTTGATGTGGTGCAGTCAGCACCCCTTTGGCAACCGCATGATTACTGGAAATCACCACATCATAACCAGACAGATCAAATTGTTCTACGGCTAGGGGCATCAGAGGCAAATACTGTCGAAATGCCCGCTTAGCAAAGGGTAGTTTCTGAATAAACGAGGTTTGGGCTGAGCGATGGCCGACAAAGTGACGCTGTTCCGGTGATAAAAAATCTACCAGGCTAAACAGATCAGCCTCTGGATAAAGCTGCAGAATCTGCTCGACAACTTTTTCAGAGCCTGCATGGCTAGTGAGCCACTCGTGAACAACGGCAATACGCATAGCAAAACTGACGACACAAATCGTCCTAAGATTCTAGAGCAGAGACCTTCTGTCATCTGACTCTTTAACCATACCTACCGTGAGCGAAATCAAAATCCCATTCATTGACTTAAAACCTCAATACCAGGCCATCAAGGGTGAAATTCAAACGGCGATAAACCAAGTTTTAGAGTCTGGTCAGTTTATTCTGGGGCCAACGGTAAAAACGTTTGAAACCGACATCGCTAACTACTTGGGGGTGAAGCATGCAATTGGTCTGAATTCAGGGACTGATGCTCTGGTGATTGGTCTGCGGGCTGCTGGCATTTTGCCAGGGGATGAGGTGATTACCACCCCCTTTAGTTTTTTTGCGACCGCAGAATCTATCAGTATGGTGGGTGCTAAACCGGTATTTGTCGATATTCAAGCTGATACCTTTAATATCGACCCCAAACTGATTGAAGCGGCCATTACGACCAAGACAAAGGCAATTATGCCTGTGCATCTATATGGCAACCCGGCGGCTATGGGGCAAATTGTCCAAATTGCCGACAAGCATAATCTCAAGGTGGTTGAAGATTGCGCCCAGGCATTTGGTGCTGTTTATAAAGGAACCTGTAGTAGTTGCGATCGCTGCGAGCAGACCACGCGTGATCAGCTTGGCGGCAAATATGTTGGCGCAATCGGCGATATTGGCGCCTTTTCCTTTTTCCCCACTAAAAATTTAGGTGCCTATGGTGACGGCGGTTTGATTACCACTAATGACGACCAGCTTGCGGACACAGCTCGAATGTTACGGGCCCATGGCGCAAAAGAACGCTACAAAAACATCATGTTGGGCTATAACTCTCGGCTGGATGCCATGCAGGCCGCAATTTTGCAGGTCAAGCTACGTCACATTGATGATTGGAACAATAAACGGCGTTGGGTAGCGCAAACCTATAATCAACTGCTAGAGAAAGTAGAGGGGGTACGGCTACCTGAAATCGCTGATGGACATGTATTTCATCAGTACACAGTTCGTCTTTTAGGAGTCAATCGTGACCATGTGAAGCAGGCTTTGGCAGAAGCAGGCATTGGCGCGATGATCTATTATCCAATCCCCCAAGACCAACTTCCCGTTTATCAAGGACAATATCCCGCTAATCCGGTCAGCGACAAATTAGGTCAAGAAGTCCTCAGTCTTCCTATGTGGCCCGAGTTGACCCTCGAACAAATTGAAACAGTCGTGAGTAGTTTGGAGGCGGTAATTGCTTTTCTATGAAGGCGGGCTAGACGATACCCTGCAAAAAATTAGGTCGAGCCCTGGCTCTGAATATCCGACTGACAAATATACTTGTCAGCTTTTGCATGAGAGTATTTACTCTTATATGTTTTTAACCATAAAACCCATTGAACAAGCCAATCTCTTAGATGATTTAGCATAGTACTTTGATAAGTAATTATTGAAGGGTTAACTCTAAAAAGAGTGATTCTAATCTTAGAAAAGACCAAGTTACTTTATCGTTCATAATTGTGCTTGGAATAAGCTCTTCTGATGCCATCGGCATGGCAAATTAAGAGTCCTTAGAGGTATTTGTTATCTAAAAGCCGAAATGATGTGTAGCTTTATAAAGCAATACATATCAATCGCTCTGACAAAATCTGACTAGCAACCTATATATTAGTAAAAGCTGATAACTAGCATCACAACACGGTAAATCCCTAGGCGTTAGGGTGATTGCATATGAATTTTACTTTCAAAAAAGCCCTAAACTACCTTGGATTTTGTTTGTGCTTAGTAAGCACATTTTTTGTCGTAAAGTATATTCAAAAATATATAAGTGACATCGATTATAGTCAATTTGGAGCTTTAGAAATAGCAGCAGGTCTATGTCTGATAGTGACCTATGGGGCTTGTAATCTAATACTGGCAGTTGTATGGAAACATGTTTTAAGTTACCTAGAAGTAAAAATAAGCTCATATGAATCTGCCAAGATTTATGGTCGTTCTCAATTAATTAAATACGTACCCGGCAACATTCTTCATCTCACTGGTCGACAGGCAATGGGAATGTCTATTGGTTTGCCTAGCGTAAGGGTAGCTAAATCTATAGTCTTAGAACTTGGACTAAGCGCCTTTGCAGGATGCTTCTTTGTCTTATTAGTCCTTCCACTGCGGTGGAGTTTTGTCCCTGAATTTTTGTCAATTATAGGTTTTGCAATTGCTATTGCTGGCACCTCGTTTCTTATTAAAAAAATACTTGGCTCAGCTCTGACCCGTGCATTCTTGTGGCAGACGCTGTTTTTGGTATTAACTGGACTTAATTTTGTTATCGTCCTGAAGATTGTTACATCACAATCACCCGTTTCTCTCGCTAGCTTTCATCTATGTGGGGCCTACACAGTCGCTTGGCTAGTGGGGTTAGTAACACCAGGAGCACCTGCCGGTGCAGGCGTACGTGAACTGGTTTTGATGTTTCTGCTCGGTGATTACTACCCTGAGTCTCAGCTGTTAGCATCTGTTCTACTAACCCGTCTAATAACGATAGGTGGTGATCTAGTATTTTTTCTAGCGTTTGTCTTTATAAAACAACGCGACTGGAACGCCTTGACTAAAGTCAAAAAAGCCACACAGCCTCACGATAGAAGTAAAGCGGCCCTTAAAGAGGCGTTAAAGGAGACTGATGAGTCGCGCATTCATTAAGAAGCATGGGTTAGAGAGATATACAAAGACCAAAACCTCTCTTTAACCAACTTTGCAATGTCAAACTGCAGCTAATAGACAAACTAACCTAGCGAGTTCTCAAAAATATCTCGTGACAAGGGACTTAGCTTTTACTAAACCTTTTATCTTCTACACATGGTTTAGTTAGCAGCTTTCCAAAAAGTTATTGTTCTTTAGCTTAAGTGGCTCACAGTGGCGTTCTTTTTGTTGAGCTAATACTTTTGCAAACTATATTTTGTGAGTGTAAGATCAACATTCTCGTCAACATAGACTCTAATTTCTAAGTCATCTACATCTTCATCAATGCTGACTCTTTCTGAAAGCAATTCTCTACTCTTTTGATCGTTTTCAGCATCGTCTTTTGACAATGTATATTCGAAACTAGCAAATACTGTTTGAGTTGGATTATGACTAATAACATCAATGACAATATTGCCTTTGTCAGTGTTATTAACGATGCCTTTCACCTCTAAATCGTAGTCTCCAGGTTCAAGCTCCACATAGGGGCCAAATGCCAAATAACCAGGTGTAGCCGTAGTCTTTACTCCAGTTTCCGAGGGTATGCCAATTTGAGTCGGTATGTCTGAAATGATAAGTTCGGACGCGTCGTATTCTACACAGGTAGGCAAAATGCACAGGGTTGAGGCTAAACCTTCTTTCGAGGCAGTTTCCTCAAAGTCTTCAGCTAAGCGAACAATAGTGTAATACTCACTATCTTCCACACTTAAAAAGTCGTAGTCATTTAAGTACCTAACGAGCTGCTGAATCTGCTCGGAAAAGTCGCTCTGGGTTGGCCATGCATGGGGAGCTTTTAGGAGATCGATGTATGGCAAAATTACAGCGTCGGCTTCACCGACAGCCATAAGGGCAACTAATCTATCCGTAAACTCATTGTTAATTGCATTTCTCTCAAACCCTGACATGATTTCAGGCCAGTGTCTTTCGGCTTCAAGCAAGTTTTTGTCACCACCGATATTGTAGGAAATGATATGAGTTTTAGAAGCGATATAGTTTACAAAAAAATCATTGGCGTATGGTAGGAACGCAATCACTTCGCCTTCTTTAGAGTGATTGTCAATATCATTAATGATCGTCTTATCTATAGCTAGAAATTTTTGTCTGGACCGATGTTTTTCTGAAAACTGTTTCTCTAAATTAGGCAGATTAGATACTATTAAAAACAGACACAGAAAAAGAATCAGACGTCTTTTAGACTGATTCTTTTCATTAGCTAACAATAATCCAGTTAGTAGCCAGAATCCCAGACAAGCAAGCGCTGTCCATCGATAGGCTGCTCGCATATTTCTAAAGCCAGGAAGAGAGCTTGATACCAAACCGTTTCCGGTTGGCAGTATCCCAAATTCAGCTGGCATCATTTGGTCTCTAGACTCGGGCCGAACAGAATTGACTTTAAGGGACGGTCCCAAGGCCATGTACAGTCCAAAAAGTGCAGTTATAAGGAAGATAGTCGCTAACTTTGATTTTTTACGAGTTTGCCACCAAGCTACACAGCCTAGGATAATCAAGGGCAATGAGAATGTTGTTTTCCAAACAGACGAGTCACCAAAATTGTCTGACGTAACCCGAGGTCTACTGACACCTAAAAAATCCCAAAGCCAATGTATGCTCTCTGTAGGGATTGCCAAAAACGATAAATCTACTCCCCAACCTCTAAAGAAATCTAGAGGTGCTGAACCAAACTGAGCCTGCCCGATATATAGAGCATAAAGTGCGTAGGCGATGGCAAAACATAAAAAATGTATGGCTAACCGTCTAATAAAAATTTGCCTATAACGCTTCGGAAAAAAAACGAGTTTATAAAACCCTAAAAAGCTACTAGCTACTGCGAACATCATAAAGCTGTAGCCATCCATAAAGACCGAAGTCAGTGTGGCAAAAAGATATATTGGAATGTGTTTATATCCGACACCAAGCTCTTTTAGGAGATAGTTCTCAACCTCAAATAGCTCAAGTGAGGTCCAAAAATAAAATGGCAATAAACTAATGCCTAAGGCCAGTGCTGAATAACCTGTATGTGCCCAAACAATCGGCAAAGTAAGCCATAAGGTAGATAAGATTGATGCGCTTAAGGTAGATTGCTTAAAGAAAATCCTAGAAATCTTCCAGGTACCTAGAAACGCTACAGCAAGCCATAAGACATGCATTAGAGCATAGGCATCAGCCGGGTGTAGCCCCAAGCGTAGAAAAATACTGACTGGATATGCTCCAGATAAACCAAATGCGATCGCAGCTGGTTCAGGGTAACCAAAATTTGTTGCGTGAATAGAGAAAATAGAATTATTTGCAAATGACTGCGCAAACCCTGTCAGCCAAATTGCCTGTCCAAGGGTAGGAGTTGCAATAAAAGGTAGTGCTCCATAGAGAAATAGTATGAATAGAAATGCAAATACTGGAGCAACTAAAGCACTAATATTTCCTGCCTTATGGGTATGATTGAAACTCATCTAAGTTCTATTTGAGTCCGCCAAGTGAACTAAGAAAATGACAATGGTCATTGATATTGTGAACGACAATCGCAGCAATGACCGCACGTTCTGTCTATATCTAACTATTTAGATATAGACAGAATAGCATCTAGGAGTTGTTGAGTACTTTCTTCCCAAGTTAACCAAGAGAGAGCTTTAGACATGGGTACTTGCCCGTTCTTATATAGATGTAGCCAATCCCTAATTGCTTCAGCCAAATGCTCGGGCTGACTAGCTTTAAAGTAAAAAGCATTGTCACCAGCAACTTCATGAAATACACCAAGATTACGAGCAATAATAGGCAGCTTATGCTGTGCAGCTTCAATCAGAGGTAGCCCAAATCCCTCGCCTTCTGAGGCTGCTAATAAAACTGTACTACTAGCGTAAACTTGCTCCAGATACTCATCACTAATACCCTGTAGCCAGAAAAATCGTGAATTAACTGAGTCATTCTGCTTCAGTTTTTGGACTAACGTATCAACATTCCAGCCATGTTTGCCCACTATAACAAGGTTGATATCTAAATCTGATTTCCAAAGTAAATCAAATGCCTCAATCACTTGAGCATAGCCCTTTCTAGGTTCAATCGTTCCCACCATCAGAAAGGTTATTTTCGATTGAATAGATGCTAATGTCTCTTTTGCATTTTGGGGTAATCCAGTTGATGGTATGCTCTGTCTAATGTCTGCCCCTAAATGAAAGTGGTCAATCTTTAGATAGTCCACTCGGTTAGGTCCAAAATGCAGAACCCAGTCTTTGACTTCAAGAGCTGTTGCTTCAGAAATACAAACTAAACCTGTGGAAACTTCTGAAATATCCTGCAACCAGTGCCTAAACATTTCACTCAACCCTTCTGGCCACCACTCGGGATGATGAATTAATAGGATGTCATAAACTACGAAGTAAATCTCCGCACCAATATTTCTGAATTCTTCTAAGGTTGAGCGAATATAAGGAGAAAGATGGGCTGTTAAATCTAGCCCTAAGAAGATATCGTTACAGGAAACATCAACTATTTCGTCTTCTACATCCTCTACGAGGCTTTTATCTGAAGAGAGTAACGACATTTTATTGAGAAATCTGCTGGCGTGATAATAGCCTTGACCACCCCAATAGACAGGTACTACATCGTAACTAGATGGGGGATTTTCAAGAAGATTAATCAGTATACTTCGCACAACTCTCTGGATCCCACTTTTGGCATCACGCTGTACCAGCTCTGAAATATCTACTAACATCTTTTTCTTGTTAGGAGAAAGATTCTTTGCTATGCAGCTAGCTATTTGGGCTAATTCGTGATCATCTTTTTTGGATATCTTTTCGACCTTTGAAATCTCAAATATTAGCTTCTTATAAAGTGCCTGTTCAGTCAGTTCTTCATCTCCTGACCGAATTGGAGAGAGTCTTTCAAAGGCTTCGAGAGCTTTCCTAGCAGAGTTATCCCATGAAAACAGTTTTGACTGAGCTGCAGCAGTGTCCTCTAACGAGCTAAGAAAACCTGGGTCAGTCAGTCCAAGGTGCATTAACCTACCAATATCTTCCGCTGAGTATGGATTGAATAAGGCATCAGAACGTCCTATCACCTCAGGTATGCTACTTGTATTTGAACCAATAGTTGCTGCACCACATGACATTGCTTCTAATGCTGGCAAGCCGAATCCTTCGTGGGTAGAAGGGAAAATAAAGAGCTTACATAGGTTGTAGAGTGAGATTAAATCAGCGTCATCTACGTAACCGGTCAGGATATACTCACCCTTGGTGATGCCATACTTAGAAGCATATGCTGATATTTGAGCTTCAGTATTTTTGGGTAGCCTTCCTGTAATCAATAGCTGATGCTGCTGTCTAACAGCATGTGGCAGCATAGAATAAGCTTCAAATAGTCTCTTAAGATTTTTTCGTTTATCAAAACCCCCAGGAGAATACATGAGTATTGAACGTTCAATACCATACTTTCTCATGAGCTTCTTGCAAGCTAATTCCGTTAGTGTTTGAGACTGAAATCTGTGGTCAACGGCAGCAGATATGTTGACCACTTGATGCTCCTGAAAGTTCAATTCGTTCAATACTTCTTGGCGTGAACTTTCAGAAATAGCAAGAAGTAAATCACTTTTCTTTAGATAATCAATTTTTCGAAAATAATAGTTTCTGACAGTAATATCTGATAAGTAAGAATCTCGGTTGAGCAGTGGAATTAAATCGTAAAGAGTAGCAGAAACATTATAATCTCCGGGCAGCTTCTTGATAGACGTGACTACATCATCTGCCCAACCTTCAAATAAGCTGGCAATATGTACTATATCTGGCTTTAGGCTTGCTATAAAAGAGTCTCGTATTAACTCACTCACGTGGGTAAGCCACAGATTTCCAAACCTTGATTCTGCTACGTTAGAAGGTATTGCAAACACCTTGACTCGATGTTTAGGAACTAACCCACTAAATAATTGTCGAATCCAAGGAACTGAGTCTGGAAATCTATCATTGAGTAAGATCCATACTTCATGATTTCCAGCATTACGCGCAATTGCTAGAGAAAGCGACATTGAATAACGACCAATGCCACGAAAGCGACTTTCAGATTGACAGGCTTGAAGATCAATAAGTATTCGCATCATCTTAGATTTTATCTCTTTGTTTTGATAGCCTCTTTGATATCGTCTAAAACCTGTTGCGCCATCGGAGATAGATATTCCTGGTATGCTACCCTTCCATCCTTATTAAATGACACAGAGCTTTGACTAAAGTACACGCCTTTAAGTCGGTTTTTGACTTGATAGGGTATGTAGGGCTGCATCAGCTTATATAACCGCATCGCGATTGGCAAATCTCCTACAGTACGCACTGCCCTCTTGAGCTTTTTTTTAACGAATCCACGAACTTGGTTGGCATCGGCTATTTTTCTGAGAAGCCTACCAAGTGCTCTGAAGGGCTCAGTCATGAGCATTGATGTACTATTCAGTATCACCTCTAACTCAGCTTCCAACTGTTGGAGTCTTAGCTCTTTTTGATGCACCAGATCCATCAAATTACTCATCTCAAGCTCTAACTCATGTTCTTTCTCTATATTTTGGTTGAAAGCTTGGTTAGAAAGCTCCAGGTCTTTATTAAGACAATGATATTGCTCTATCAGTTGAGAGTACTGAGTTTCTAACTGAGAATGCTTTTGCTGAATTTCATGCCTTGGAAAGGTGATGAACTCATCCCAAATATTTGGTGGGAGGGCAAAGGTGTCAGCTAATTTAATGTGTTCATTTGCAATGTAAAAGCGATTAAGTCCGTCGAAATATACAAACTTATAATGATTACTTGTGAGTAAGATTTCCCAAGAATTATGATCTGGAATTTCGGTTAAAGGTTTTGTTGCCTCTACTAATACGATCCATGGCCGAATAGCAGAAAAATCAAGACCCTTTAAGACAGACTCTTCTTCTCCTTCAACATCAATTTTTAGGAAATGAATCTCTGAAAAATTCTGTTCTTTAACAATTTCAGTCAAAGTCTGAACAGATACGCTACACTCTTTGACCTCATATCCATTCTCTCTCGCATATCGTTGAGCATACTCTCTGTTTGCCGTTGACAGACCTGTATCTACAACCTCAAAGAACTGCAGGTTTCCATGGAAATCTCCTGCAGCAATTTTTAAATTAATATCTCTCGGGCGCTGTAAAATTAGTTTGTCATACCATTTTTCAACTGGTTCAAGGTTGATTCCATGCCAACCACGGTCATAAAACAATTTAGTTGTTGAATGCTCAATGGGATCATTAGCACCTACATCTATATAAACTCCCTGCTCAATATGCTTTAGTGCTCTCCAAAGCATAATGTCTTCATAGTTTTGAGCGTAAGAAATTAAATTCATTCTTTTTCGACATTAATAGATGGATGAATCCAAGAGGTGCCTACAAATGTACCCTTGTCAAGATTAACAACTTCAAAGACGCAGGCTAAATCTCGCCATTCGTAATTGTTTACAAGATGAGTCTCAGTGCTCACTAATGCAGTCGAAATAGAATAAGTGCCAGGTCCTAAATTTGCAGGGAAATGTATTAAATATTTCAAGCCTGTACCTTGCTTTAAATCACTAACTATTTGCTTAGTATGCCACGTGTTTGTTCCATACATAATTTGGCCTAATCGGTCCTTGATCATGTATCCCAGAACGAGCGTGGATATGTCTTGATAGACTTTGATATTAATTTCTAACGAAATAGGCTGCCCCACATTGACTAATTCAATTGGCTCATTGTCCGAATTTAAAAGTGCTACAGATTCGACTCTTGCTTCACCTGTTCCTGATGTTGTTTGGACTTTTCCATCTGATAATTGTTTGACTTCAACAGTCTCGTTTTCTTTTTCAGCAATGATGGCGTTGTAGTAATCAAAAACAGCTTCTGGGTTGCCATCGTGGATAAATTTCCCATGCTCTAGTAAGATGGCGCGATCGCAAAGACTTTGCACGGCTGAGCGATCGTGAGAAACAATTAATAAAGACGTCCCTTGCTTCTGAAACTCTCGAATGCGGTTAAAACTTTTATGCTGAAAGTAAGCATCGCCGACAGCAAGGGCTTCATCCACAATTAAAAGCTCGGGACGAAATGCGGTGATCACTGCAAAGCCCACCCGCATCTGCATACCGCTAGAGTAGGTATGTACCGGCTGATCAAAATAGTCATCGATCTCAGCAAATGCCTCAATTTCTGGCATGATGCCGTCAATGTCTGCTTGGGAAAACCCCATCAGCCCAGCTGAATGATAGGCATTTTGCCGCCCTGTAAAGTCTGGGTTAAACCCCATACCTAGCTCTAAAATAGCTCCAATGCGCCCGCCAACATGGATTTGACCTATTGTAGGACGCTGGGTACCCGTAATTAGTTTGAGTAAGGTGCTTTTCCCTGCACCGTTTTGACCCACAATACCGATAGCATCGCCAGGATTGACGTCAAACGAGATGTCACGCAGCACCCAACTCTCATGGATAGGTTTAGCTGCGTCGTTAAACCAGGCTAATATGCGCGCAAATTCTGAACCGTATTGTCGGTAAGCTTTGCCAACGTTAGAAACAGAAAGGATGGGAGCATTCATAGAACATCTACAATTTCATGGCTAGCTCGTCTAAATAGAGTCATTGCCAAACCTAGTAACGCTAATGAGGTCAAAAATATGAAGCCCAAGGATAGCCAGGGCAACGCTGTATCGTACAGTATTGCATTTTGGTAGGCTCTGACAATCCAATACATTGGATTTAGCTGCATTAGCTTTTGAATAGAGCCTGGGACGATATCAGGGGTGTAAACAATTGGAGTAAACCAAAACCCAAGTTGCAAGACGATGGGGACTACTTGACCAATATCGCGGATAAAAACATTTAGAGTCCCCAAAATTAAACCAATGCCAAGGGCTAGCCCTAATGTGATTATTGTCAGTAAGGGAACCCAGAAGACGTTTAGTCCTGGAACATAGCCTAATACAGCAAAGACCGCCAAAATCGCACCAAATAACAGGGCGTTATTCACAATTGCTGAACCCGTCACAATAAGGGGTAGGCAAATCTTGGGGAAGACAAGCTTTTTTAATAAGTTACCGTTGTCGATAAATACGGTTAAGCAACGGGTAATCACTTCAGTAAAGAGATTCCACGCTAGTGTGCCGGCCAGTAAATAAACTGCATAGGCCAATTTATTATCTGACATATTGGGTAGTCGACCCGATAGCAGCTGGCCCAGTACCAGTGCAAATGTTGCCGCTTGCACCAAGGGATGAATAATTAGCCAAAGTCCACCGAGCCGACTACGTACAAAACGCGCTTTAAAGTCAACTTTGATAGACGATAAGATAAAGTACCTATAGCGCCACACAGCAAGAAGTAAAGGCTTCATATCTAGGCAATCAACGGCTATTCGATAGTATCCTAAGCCTTATGCTTTTTTAAGCATAGGGTTTATTTGGCAAGGATCTAACTGGGTAGTGGCTATATGACTTCATGTCTGATCAATTTATCGGCGCTCATCAATAAACCTACTGGCATTAGCATTTACGCTCAGAATCTAATTCCCTATCTTAAGGGAGTAGAGCCTGTAATTTTTTCAGCTGCCCCAATGGGGAATAGCCACTGCCAAAAGATTCCTCAGGGGCTGTCTCCTGATTTTGGCATCAAAGGACACATTAGACGACTGTGGTGGTTGCAACGTCAACTGTCACATCACTATCGCCAGCTCGACTCTAGTTTAATTTTCTCGCCGCTACCTGAGGCACCGCTCTATTCAAATTGTCGTTTTGTGGTGACTGTGCACGATGTCATTCCGCTGCGATTTCCAAAACAATTTTCGGCTCATTTAGTTGGCTATTTTCGTTACTACGTCAGGCAGGTTGTTTCACAAGCAGATCATGTCATTTGTGATTCAGCGGCCACTGCGCGGGATGTTGTTGATTTTTATCAGGTGCCTGCAGCTAAAGTGACGTCTATTTTGTTGGCCTATGATCAAACGCATTTTCGACCCTGTCAACAAGAGAAAGGCAACTATTTTCTTTATTTGGGTAGACCAGATGTACATAAAAACCTGAGCCGAGTGCTCACAGCCTTTCAGGCATGTGCCAATAATGATGTGGAACTTTGGCTAGTGGGGCCACAGGACTCACGCTATATTCCTGAACTTAAAGCTCAGGCACAGCACTTGGGGATTGATGATCGCATCCGTTTTTTAGACTATGTTTCCTATGATCAGCTACCTCAATTAATAGGGGGTGCGATCGCACTCGTCTTTCCTAGTTTATGGGAAGGCTTTGGCCTACCGCCCCTAGAAGCCATGGCCTGTGGAACACCAGTTATCACCTCAAACCTGGCCTCTTTGCCAGAAGTCGTCGGCGATGCTGCGCTCTTAATCGATCCCTACAGTGTTGACGAGCTTGCCGACGCAATGACTCAGGTAGCCAATAGCTCACAGCTACGTACCCAGCTGAGCTCAGCCGGGTTAGCTCGTGCCCAACAGTTCAGCTGGGAAAAAACAGGACAACAGACCGCTGACGTTCTCCAACGATTTCTGTAATTGGCGGTTAGGACGCCGCGCGTCTCACCGTAGCAGTTTCCGATGATTTACCGCCTGTTGCCTCTGATAAAACCCCTACGGCGGCCAAATCTGAGTTCACCATCAGCTGCACAAGCTCATCAAATGTTACCGATGGCTTCCAGTTAAGCTGCTTATGTGCCTTTGTTGGGTTGCCAATTAACAAATCTACTTCTGCAGGCCGCAAATATCTCTCATCAAATGCCACATAGTCTTGCCAACGCAAGTTGACAGCGCCAAAGGCTTTTTCCAAAAACTCTTCTACAGAGTGAGTCTCACCTGTGGCAACAACATAGTCATCCGGTTTTTCCTGTTGCAACATTAGCCACATCGCTCTGACATAGTCTTTGGCATATCCCCAGTCGCGTTTCGCATCCAGGTTGCCCATGTAAAGCTTCTTTTGGGTGCCCGCAACAATTCGCGCTACCGCTCGTGTAATTTTACGAGTAACAAATGTTTCACCCCGACGTGGCGACTCATGGTTGAACAAAATGCCATTACAGGCAAATAAATCGTAAGACTCGCGATAGTTTACAGTTTGCCAATGGGCAAATACCTTGGCACAGGCATAGGGACTGCGGGGATAAAATGGTGTAGTTTCTGTCTGTGGCACAGCTTGTACTTTGCCAAACATCTCCGATGAGCCAGCCTGGTAAAACCGCACCTCGTTGCCGGTGCGTTGCTGATAATCACGGATAGCCTCTAGCAAACGCAGCGCACCCATACCCACCGTGTCTGCCGTGTATTCTGGCGAATCAAAGCTGACTCGAACGTGGGACTGTGCCCCTAAGTTGTAAACCTCACAGGGCTGCACCTGTTCTAATATTCGGCGCAACATAGTGCCATCGTTCAGATCGCCATAGTGTAAAAACAGACGAGTATCTTCCCGATGAGGATCTGTATAGATATGATCGATGCGGTCAGTATTGAATGTTGAGGCACGTCGGATAATACCGTGGACCTCATAGTCTTGCTCTAGTAATAACTCGGCTAAATAGGAGCCATCCTGACCAGTAATTCCGGAGATTAAAGCACATTTTGGCTTAGCCATATTTTCCACGATCCTCAACTTGCAAGTCGCAGAACAGATTAACTTAGTTTGGTAAAAACTTTAAGGAAAAACTGTAAATGTTGCTATGGTTATTTACGCAATCCTCGTAGCTTTTTGACTCTGTGACTAAGAAAGCACTAATTACCGGACTAACTGGGCAAGACGGCTCTTACCTTGCTGAGCTTTTGCTTGGCAAGGGCTATAAAGTTTATGGAATGGTTCGCCGCTCTAGCTCCAGTAGTTTTGGTCGCATTAGTCATTTTGCAGATAAAATTCAAATCATTTCGGGTGATTTGCTGGATCAGTTTTCATTAATGGACGCCATTGATGCGGCTCAACCAGATGAAATTTATAATCTGGCATCTCAAAGCTATGTGCCCCTATCTTGGACCCAGCCTGCACTGACAGCGGAGTATACGGCTATTGGTGTTTCTCGATTATTAGAGGCCATTCGTCGGTGTAAGCCCGATGCTCGGCTATATCAGGCATCTAGCAGTGAGGTGTTTGGTCAGCCCGATGAGTCACCCCAGACAGAGCGAACAGCATTTCGGCCACGTAACCCCTACGGTGTGGCCAAAGCCTATGCTCATTGGATGACGATTAATTATCGCCAAAAGTACGATCTGTATGCCTGCTGCGGCATTACCTATACCCATGAGTCCCCCCGACGGGGTGCGGAGTTTGTCTTTCGTAAGATCACCCGTGGGGCTGTAAAAATCAAGCTAGGGTTAGCCAGTGAGTTGCGATTAGGCAACCTGGAAGCCCGGCGTGACTGGTGCCATGCAGAGGATGTGGTTAATGCTATGTGGATGATGCTGCAGCAAGAGAAGCCAGATGACTATATTATTGCCAGTGGTGAAACCCATACAGTCAAAGAACTGGTTGACTGCGCGTTTTCTTATGTGGGTCTAGATTGGCAGGAGTATGTTTCGATCGATCCGGCTTTTTATCGACCTGATGAGCCAGTGACTTTAGCCGGGGCGATTGACAAGATCAAACGCGAAATTCAATGGCAGCCAAAATATACGTTTGCTAAGCTTGTTGAGGCAATGGTGGATAACGATATGCGGGAACTCACGGCTGAGGATGATTAAAAGATATTTGAAGAGTTGTTCTCTCTTTATCTTTATAGAGTTTGAGTCCTTCTACCTGCAAGGGGTATGGCAATGGCTCACATTGCGAATACTTTGCATAGAGTAATCTCAATGAAATCAGTGTCTTGAGACTTGTTTTATCAACAGGTCTTAATTTCTTTTGAAGATTGCTAAGGGGCAGAGATATCCAGTCGATGCTGAAACATTGAGCTGAACCAATCGTGCTTATTTAATAAATCTGTTGGCTACCTTGGGTAAATAAATTTTAAAAAAAGAGAGATTCTTTGCATATTTTCTTTCACTTCATCATAGACCTGAAATCTCACATGTTCAGTCTTAAAGTAGAAGCTTTTTGGGACTCTCTATGGCCTCTTCATCAAAAGTTAATGCAACAAAATAAATTAGCCGTGTTATATTGATTTCGGTTGATTTAACAGAGGGAAGATCAACTGATAAAGTTATTGGCTGTCAAGGTTTTCAAGTTTTCTTTTGCGTGGTTTGTTATGGGTTGTTTTCTCCAAGATCACCAGAATAGAAGTCTTTTGAGAGAGTTTCCATTCGCGCTATACAAGCAACATCAAGATAGAGAGCTTAGGTGTGTTTTGAGCTTGTATCATAGGCGAAGGTATTGAAGCGATCTTCAAATCTTTGACGGACTGTAAGCCCGTGAGCTTCCCAATAAAAAATATGCTTACAGTCCGACCTGAATCATCCATCTGTTTATCAAAGCTATGATCGTGTGCGTATAGCTTTTTTAGGTGGTTGAGAATATAGCGGTTTCTAGTCTTCTGAGGTGCAGTAGCAGCAATGAGTGAACCAGGACCTAATATCGTCAAGAGAGACTTCTGAGAAGGCCTCCTCAATCGCTTTAGCCAAGTCGGGATACGTTCTGGCACCGATGGCTTTGAG
>JBHJIV010000018.1:0-14139 GCA_050043105.1 Leptolyngbyaceae cyanobacterium
GCACAACTGGCTGTATGCAGGAGGAGCTGAGAAATCTGTCGCTGGCTGAAACGATTGCCCAGGAAGCTCCCTCAGATCAGGCAGTAGATAGTAACAATGATGGCCTGCTACGGATTACGGTGACAGGCACCCGTACACCCCGCACTGTTCAGTCATCGCCAGCAACGGTGACTGTTATCAATGCAGAGGATGTCAATCGTCTGTTAATTCGGGATATCTCTGACCTGGTGCGCTATGAGCCTGGTGTCTCTGTCAGCAACAATCTGCAGTTTGGTCTCCAGGATTTTAATATTCGCGGTATTGACGGAAATCGGATCTTGATTCAGGTGGATGATATTCGATTGCCTTCTGCCTTTCAGTTTGGTGATCGGGTGACCGCCGGTCAAGGGTTTAACCTGGGGCGAGATTATTTTGATACTGAGATTCTGCGCACGGCTGAGATTTTGCGTGGTCCTGCCTCTACACTCTATGGCAGCGATGCCTTGGGGGGGACGGTTAGCTACTTTACCCTGGACCCCACTGAGCTACTTGATCAAGCCGGGCGCAACTCTGCGACCACCGGCTCCACTAACTTTGATAGTCGTAATACCGGGTTTACCAGTACCCTGGTTCAGGTCAATCGGTTTGACAACATTGATACGCTGCTGGCCTATTCTCGGCGAGACAGTTCTGAAGCTGAGAATTTGAGGGACGATCAGGATGGCGATCGCAACAGTCTGTTGGGTAAGCTGGTCTACAATCTCAGCGACACCAGTGCGTTTGACTTTACGGTGGAGCACTTTGATAACGATGTGGATACCACCACAGCCGATGAGAATCTGCCGCTAATTACCGGCACCACCACCCGATTTGAAGAAGAAATCGACACAACTCGCACCCGGTTGAGTTTGGCCTATAACTATGACAACCCAGAGAGCGGCTCATTTTTAGACTTTGCCAGGGCCAGGCTGTACTTTCAAGACTCTCGTACCCAAGAAGACAACGAGCGGGAACTGCTGGCATTTGACTTTAGAACATTTCAGACATCGCCAGCGCTGCGGGTAAGTGAGAACCGCTTTGTAGATCAGGTGTTTGGCGGTGATGTGCAGCTACGTAGTGACTTTGACTGGGGCAATACGGCCCAGCGGTTGACCTATGGTGTGGATGTTTCCAATACGTTTAATGCCCGACCCCGTGACCGGTCTCAGACAAATCTCATTACCGGGGCTACGACCCAATCAGCCATTCCCGATGATTTTCCCACCAGAGACTATCCCAACTCTGACACCTTTAGGATGGGTGTCTATGTGCAAAATGAGATCGCCTTTGGTGAACAATTTAGCCTGATTCCGGGGTTACGCTACGACTATTACGATCTCAATATTGACATTGACGAAGACTTTGAGCGCAATGGGGCCACCGCCACTGATTTTGACGACAGTTCGTTTTCCCCAACGCTGGCTTTGGTATACCAACCCTCGTCTGAGCTGAGTTTTTATGGTCGCTATGCCCGTGGGTTTAGGGCTCCGCAATATGATGAGATTAACAGCGGGTTTACCAACCAAATCTTTGGCTATCGGACAGAGCCCAATCCTGATCTCGAAGCCGAGACCAGCAACAGTTTTGAAGTAGGTATGCGGGGGAATTTCTCTGCGCTTAATTTTAGTGTGGCCGGCTTTTATAACCGTTACAATGACTTTATTGACAACCAGCTGGTAGATACAGAGTTTTTAGATGGACGCCCTCTGCTCGTGTTTCAAAATGTCAATATTGATGATGTGGAAACCTATGGTGTAGAAGCTAAAGCTGAATATCAATTTACACCAGACCAGGGGGGCTTTAGTTTGCTAGGAGCGCTGTCTTGGACAGAGGGTAACAATCTCACCAGTGATGAACCCCTGTCTACGGTGAACCCCATAGAAGCGGTCTTGGGTTTGCGCTATCGCTCACCAAACCAACGCTGGGGCGCTGAGCTGGTGAGCACGCTAGTGGGTGAAGCCCGAGGCGAAGGATTTGAACCTGAAGAGAATCAAGATCCGTTTGTACCTGACGGATTTACCGTATTTGATCTAATTGGCTACTATCAGATTGATCCTAATGTGACCTTTAATTTGGGTCTGTTTAATTTGTTCGATACAGACTACGAGCAATATTCAGACGTGCGATTTTTAGATAGTAACGATGCGCTATTTGACCTGCAGCGGGCTCGGTTTGAGCAGCCGGGATTAAATGTGCAAGCTGGGGTAACCTGGCAGTTTTAATGGCAACACTAATGTATTGGGAGAGAGGTAATGGCGATACGGCATTTAGGGCAGTTTGGGGGTAGTTTGGCCGTGGTGGTTGCGATCGCAGCCTGCAGCCCTAATGCATCTTTAACACCAGAAGAATCTATATCAGATGCTGCCGCTGAAAATACGGCTCAAAAAGTTGTTGCTCTCACCTCTATGAGTGCTGATATCGTTCAAAATCTAGACGATGATGTTCTAGTTGGCATTCCCGGTAGTCGGCTGCTGACAGGTGATCCTCGATATGAGGGCATAGCAACTGTAAGCAGCGGACGAACCGAACCGGATATAGAAAAGATTGTGGCACTAGAACCGGATCTTGTGATTGGCGCCGTTGGGTTCCATGACAAAACTCTAGAGCGGTTGACCGATTTAGAGTTGGACGTACTATCGGTAGATATTCAAGGTTGGGAAAGCCTTCAAGACATAACCCAATTTCTAGCGACTCGGCTAGATGCTGACCCCACCCCGCTGGTGCAACGCTATGACGCTTGTCTAGCAAAAGCTGGAAACAGCGAACCTACCGCCATCGTGTTAGCCAGCCGAGAGCCGTTGTTATCTCCCAATAAAAACAGCTGGGCAGGGGACTTTTTAGAGAAGTTTAATATTCAAAATCTCACCGCTGATTTGCAAGGACAGAGCGAATTTCAGGGGTATATTACCCTGTCGCCCGAAAAAGTGCTGGAGATGAACCCAGATCAGCTGTTGTTTGTTGACTCCGGTGGTGGTGTTGACGATGAAATTGCTCAGCTCAAGACCGATCCGTTTTGGGGACAGCTGACAGCGGTTCAATCAGACCAGGTTTACGGTTTTAACTACCACGGTCTGATTAACCCAGGCAGCATTCAAAGTATTGAACAAGTCTGTAGCGCATTGGGCTAGAGTCGACTAAAACTGGTGGCGTACCTCTACACCAAAGCTACGCCGGTCGCCGTAGCCAGCCAGGGTGCCACCAAACCCGTCTGGAAACGCCAGGGTGACATATTCGGTATCAAACAGATTATTAGAAAACAAATAAATACCGGTTCTCTCAAATTCATAGCCAATGCGAGCATTGACGATGGTAAACGGATCTTCCTCAATGGTATTGGCTTCATCAAAGAACACGGTCCCCACACCCTGTAGCTCTACCCGACTAAAAAAACCACCCGGACTGCGATATTGGGCAGCCAGATTGTAGGTGTAGTCAGGAGAATACAGCAGCTGGTTACCATCAAAACTCTCGCCGGTAAACCGATTGGCGTTATCGGTAAATTCAGCATCGGTGTATCCAAACCCGCCGATAATATCAAACCCGTCAAACGGAGTTGCCCTAATTTCTAGCTCAGCACCAATCGCCCGAGCTTCCGCATTAAAAATGTCAGCAAATGACAGTGAGTTATCAAAAATCAGCACCTGAGCGTTGCTAATGTCGTTATAAAATGCCGACAGATTAATACCCAGACGATTATCTAACCAGGAGGTTTTCACTCCAATTTCGTAATTCCAAGAGTTTTCAGCATCAACAATCAGGTCATCGTCAGTCAGGGCAAACGGGTTGTGGGTACCTGGCCGATAGCCACGGGCAACACTGCCGTAGACCGCCATATTGGAGTTAAGCCGATAGTTGGCTGCAAATCTGGGTATCCACACATCGCCGTCGATGTCAGATTCGTCAGTGATAGCAATAATTTCACCACTTAAAAAATCAAAGAATTCAGTATCTAGATTAAAATCTTCTTCCCAACGTTCGTACCGCAGCCCAGCTGTCAGCGTCAAATTCTCAATCGGTTTGTAGTCTAGCTGAGCAAAGCCAGCATAGGTAGTTTGATCGTAGTCTGATATATCAAAAGTCGGCGGGGCAAAGAATGATTCGCGATCATTGCCAAGGCGAAAATCTCGGTTTTGAAAATAAGCTCCCACAATCCACTGTAGCTGGTCCGCATCTGTAGGCGACTGTAGTCGCAGCTCTTGGTTAAAAATATCCTGGTCAAAGTCGCTGATTAGCGTTGAACCAAACGCATCGTTAACATCAAAGTAGTCATAGTCTGTATCGCTGCGAGATGTGATGGAGGTAAATCGTAGGCTATCGCCTTCATAACCAACGCGAAGAGACTGAGTATTAATGTCTAAGTCAAACTCGCCGTTATTGCTGCGGCTCACCTCAAACGGATCATCCTGGTCAATGGGGACATAAACACTGGCATCATCCTGTGTTTCAGAAGCCGCAAAATTGAAGCTAATATTCCAGCGGTCCGCCGGCGTCCAAACCAAGTTGGCACGACCCGATAAACCGCTTTGTTCGTCAGCATTGTCATCTAGCAAAATATTATCTGTGAACCCGTTGTGGCTTCGATACAGACCTGCAAGGCGAATGCCTAGCGTGTCGGGCACCAGCATATCGCTCATGGAAAATTGCACCTGACTCTCGCCAAAATCTCCAAACAGGGTGCTTGCTCGCAGCTCTGGTTCTTCACTGGGAGGGCGGCTGATAATGTTAACCACACCTGCCTGGCTGTTGCGACCATAGAGGGTACTCTGAGGACCGCGCAGTACTTCTATGCGCTCCAGGTCAAACAGCTCACCAGGGAAAAACTGGTGAACGTTGTCGTAGGGCACATCATCAATGTAGAAACTCACAGCGTCTCTCACTAAAATGTTGCTGCTGTTGCCTATACCACGCACGCTGTACAAATTAAAAACGCGATCGCCCGGTGTGAAGTAAAAGTTAGGGACATTGGCTGCAACCTCAGCTATCGAGCTAATTTGAGCGTCGCGCAGTTCTTCCTCGGTGAGCACCGTCAGACTGATGGGCACATCTAACGGATCTTCAGGCGTCTTTTCTGCGGTAACTACGATGCGTAGAGTATCGTCTGAGGTAACAACAGTATCGGCTGCAGAAACACTAAAAACAGCGCTGTCTCCCCGCACGCTCACGTTTCCGGCAGGAGCTGTTTCTGTGCCAACCACTAAAATTCTTACCTGCTCAGTCCCCAGCTGACTCACGTTAATGAGCGTAATTCCGGTAGCCAGATTGTCATCCTCAAACGTTTCTATATCGGGTAGAGCCAGACGCGCGTTAGGAACATCAATCACCAGGCTATTGCCGTCCACGGTGGGTGATGGTAGCAATAGCGGTCCATTATCCGTTTCTAAAATGACATCAACCCCAGTCTCTGTGGGCTCAAGCTGAATATTTGTTATCTCAGTCAGGCTAGAAGATTGGGCAATAGGCGATGTTATCGGTTGCGCAACAGAGCTCTCTGGATCAAGTGGTTGCGCACTGGCATGGGCAGACGATAGTAATGAAAACGCTGTCAGACCTGTAGCACAGATCCGTAGAAAAAGTCTTATGTTGCCCACGTTTAACCCCACACACACGCACAATCTTTCAATTATTGAGAAGCTTAATTTTTTTGTCAAAAGACAGGCTGTCACACTTTAGGTTCAAATGGTGACAATAAAAATATTAAATAGTTGGTTATAAAAAAACAACACCGCTGATTTTTATAACTAGCAGTCGCAAAAAAGCTTTACAGGTGTAATGCAGGCTACACCTGTAAAGCTTTTTTACTAAAACAGCCGTTACTGTTTCTCTTTAGCGCCCGTGCAAACAGTCGCTTATGGAGATACTGAGACTAGCCTGCTAACCGTTTGACAAGCGCACGACCTGTCCCCAACATTCCTAGCAAAACCACACTGGCCATGGCTCCGGGTTCTGGAACTGTTTTGACACTAAAGCTAGTGAGTGGATCGCTAGTTATGACACCAGTTGAGTCAACACTCGCGAAGTCTAATCCTTCGGCATAAGCACTTGGGTCATCTGATAAATCAGGCACGGCTGACAGATCGCCCGTATAGGCAATCGGAAACTCTATAGGACAAAACGCCAGAGGATCAAACAAACAGCCTGCCGGGGCATACACCGCCGTGTAGGCACCGGGTACATCGGGGGCGCCTAGTAAAGGACCAAACTCCACAGCAGGAAAGACACCATAGTCGGCATCTAACCCTTCAACACTCACGGTAGGAGAGGTAAATGAGAAGTCAGAAACAGCGCCAAGATACGCCTGATTTCCCTCGCGAATTGTAAAAAATGGAGGCAGCTCAGATTCTGGAACGGCTGCTGTATCTGTATCTAAGATAAAGGAACCGGCCCCCCCGCTTTGAGTTGTAAATTCAAACTGCAGCCGAGCTGCTTCAGCAGGTGCTGATACAGCCATACCTGAAAACACCAACAGTGTTCCAAATGAGAAGGCAGAAAGCTTCTGCATAGTGAGGTTATCTCCAATTCTGGTTGAATTAATCACAAACAAACCGCTCTAATGTCCCCTTGAGCTATTGTTAATACTATATGAACAGATTAATTTAATTCTTCTAAAGGGACATTTTTGATTGTTTATGATGCTTCTGGTAAAAATTAGCAAGTATGACAGCCTGTCTTTTGACAAAGCAGTTTTTGTTTGTCACGGTGAGGGGCGTATCTATGGGGTGAGCATTTATGAGACCAACCATGCTGGCACAGATTGGTTTTGAGATACTTGATGTTGATGCAGCTGCCATAACATCCGACCAGGTCGCTCGTGTTAAGCAGGCAGTTTATGACAGTAAGCTGGTTGTGTTTAGAAACCAGACAATGACAAGCGAGCAGTATGTTGCGTTTGCCAACCAGCTAGGCACGCCTCAGATTTATTTTCAAGACAACTATCATCATCCCGACCATCCAGAAATATTTGTTTCTTCCAATGTTCTCGATGACGGCAAAAAAGTGGGGGTTGCTGGCACCGGACGTTACTGGCACACTGACTGTGCATTTCAGCCTGAACCCTTATCGTGGACGATGTTATATCCTCAGGTGTTGCCGCAGTCTGTGCGTGAGACCTACTATGTAGATATGTGCCAGGTCTATCAAAATCTGCCAGACAATCTGAGGCGGCAGGTCGATGGCGCATTTATGGTACATGAAGCCTAGTGGCGTTATATAGTACTGGCTTAGGATATTGACCGTGCCATTATCGATATTTTGAATGACTTTGAGAAAAAAGCGCCTCCAGCAACTCACCCAGCTGTCATTATTCATCCGGTCACCCAGAAGCCATCGCTCTACATCAGCGAAGGATTTACGACACGGGTGGCGGGTCTAGAGTCTGAGCAGAGTCAGCAGCTTCTCTCAGAGCTGCTTGCTTTTGTGCAACGAGATGAGCATATTTATACCCATATCTGGCAGGAGGGCGATATCTTGCTGTGGGACAATCGCGTGCTGTTGCATAAAGCTGGAAGCTGCCCTAGGGGAGAATCTAGCGTCAGTCACCGTATTGGTGTGTATGACGGACGACCTTTCTATGTTGCTTAGGGATAAGGATTTTATAAGAGCCGGACATGCTGGAAAGACTTTGTATGCAATGTCTGTACGTCCAATAGTGGAACTAATTATTTTTGTTTCCTTAGTGTTGTGTTGCCTAATGTTTATATCTCTTTGATTTCTCCCTCAAGGTGCTGTAATGGATATTAATTGCTCCTTTTCTCGTGTAGAAGAGGTGAGTAAAGACTTGATAGGCATTGTTTTAGCGCCTTATAAGCCAGACTGTCAATACCTCAAACAAGCGTTTTTTTACTACCCGGCTCAGGAGTCACCTGGCGGAGATTTGGGGTTTATCAAAGGTGATTTTGCAATTCCAGAATCTTGCTATATTGATGATACGGGTCATTTTAACTCTGTTGAGTTTAATATCTGCTACAACCAGATTTTTTATGTCTTGATTGCCTATCTGGTGCAGCAGCAGCTATTGCCAGAGATGAAGGATTGGGATCTAGAGAGATATAAACACCGGCAGCTCAGTGATTTTTTAATTACTCGATTTTCTAGCACATTTAGAAGACCAGTGAATTCTGCAGCGTTTCAAGGCATGCTGTCGATCAATCGATGCGCCGCTCGTCGTGGGTTGATCACCGTTAAAACCTCCTGTGCTTTTTACGATGAGGCTGGCTGGTCTGAAGGGGATGTGACTGTCTGTGTGGTGAATCAATCTGCAGCCCGGTCTGTTAAAGATGCAAATCTTTCGCTGTCGTCGTAGACCAGGTAGCTTTTATGACTGTTACACTACGCCAGTGGCTTGATTTAGAGAGTGCTGATACTGCTCAAATAGTGTTGCGTGACTCCCTGAGACAGCAGATCGCTAAGATTGCGGGAATTGAGCTATCTCAAATCGATGACCAACAGCCGCTAAGCTATTTTGGGTTTGACTCTCTGATGGCGACAGAGCTGAGAACGTATTTGCTCAATGAGCTAACAGCCGATATCTCGCTAGACGTTATTTTAGAGGGAGCTACGGTTGCTAGTTTGTTGCAGGTCTGTTTGCAGCAGCTGACGACAGCATCCCCACAGCACTCCTTAGAAACATTATCTGAAGGAGCGTGCCATTCAGATCCCACTCCCGGACGCTATCCCCTCTCTCAGGGGCAGTGGGGTCTGTGGTTTTTATACAAGCTAGAGCCTGAGAGTGCGGCCTATAATCTGGCGTTTACGGCGCGGGTGCGCTCTGATGTGGATGTCGCTGTCTTGGAGCAGGCGGTTCAAATTTTAGTGGCGCGTCATCCCACCTTGAGAACTGTCTATGGTCAAGATACGGGTGAGCCTTTTCAAGAGATTCACTCTGCCCAAACAAGCTACCAACTCTTAGAACAGATTGATGCGACGGGTTGGGATGAAGAGAGATTGATGCAGGGTGCGATCGCAGCGTATCAGCGCCCCTTTAATTTAGAAACAGGGCCGATTTTACGGCTTACCATCCTGACTCGCTCGCCGCAAGACCATGTGCTGCTGTTAACCATTCACCACATTGCGGTGGATGGTGTCTCATTTGGCATTTTGTTGACGGAACTACAGCAGCTGTATGGGACTCTACAAACCGGTGAATCGCCCAAATTTGAGCCAATTGGGGCCGCTTATCCAGAATTTGTGCAGTGGCAGCGAGACTTAGTTAAGAGTGAGTCAGGGGAGACTTTGTGGGCCTACTGGCAACAGCAGCTGGCCGGGGTACAAACCCTGGACCTACCGGTTGACCACGCCTATACGTCATCTCAAAGTCAGCGGGGGGCTTCCTATTCATTTGAGATTTCACCAGCGTTGACAAAGCGGCTGCGCTCCCTGACCAGGGCCCATGGGGCAACACTTTACACAACCCTGCTGACAGCGTTTCAAGTTTTGCTCCATCGCTATACTGGGCAAACCGACATCGTGGTGGGTACTCCAGCCAGCGGACGGGACCAGCCAAAGTTTGCACAAACGGTGGGCTTTTTTGTCAATATGATTGCCCTGAGGGGCAATTTGGCAGGTAACCCCACCTTTGCAACGCTGCTAGAACAGGTGCGCCAGACGGTGCTAGCGGCCCTGGCGAACCAGGCGTACCCGGCCCCTGCGCTGGTGGAGAGATTGGGGTTGAATCGTGATTTAAGTCAGCCGAGTCTGTTTCGCTCCGCCTTTAATGTTCTAAATTTACCTAAGCTGGCCGGTGACTTTGAGCTATCGGTTTCGAATCAAATCGCCGCCCGGGCTCAGTGGGGAAATCTGGTGCTAGAGCCGTTTGAGATTCCTCAACAAGAGGGGCAAAACGATCTTGTTTTTGACATTATGGAAACACGCGATCGTCTAATTGGCATTTTTAGATATAGCTGCGATCTGTTTGAGACACGCACCATTGATGCCATGGCCGATCATTTTCAAACGCTGTTAGACGGCATCGTGGCTAGCCCTGACGAGACAATTGCTCACCTGCCCTTTTTAAGTCTTTCAGACCAACAGCGTCTGCTGCGCTGGGCCACCCCAAACGCTTCATATCCGACTGGGTTGGGTGTGCATCAGTTAATAGAACGCCAGGCTGAGCGTATCCCAGATGCGATCGCAATCGTGTGTCCCCAGCTGACAGAAAATTTAGCTATCTCATATCAAGAGCTAACCTATCAACAGCTCAACACCCAGGCTAATCAGCTGGCTCGCTATCTGCAAACTCAGGGGGTTTGCAACGAAGTGCGGGTGGGCATTTACCTGGTGCGATCGCCTCTGTTGTTTGTGGCGGTACTGGCTGTCTTAAAGGCCGGTGGCACCTATGTACCGCTTGACCCCAACTATCCAGCAGAGCGGCTGGCTTTTATGCTCAGCGATGCCCAAATAAGTTTGTTGCTGACCGATTCAAGTCTGCTAGAGACGCTGCCAGACATTCCACAGCTTTGTTTAGACCAGCTTCAGACGGGTTCTCAGGACAGTAACAATGTGTCTGTCACCGTAGCTTCAGAGCAGCTGGCCTATATTGTTTATACCTCGGGGTCAACCGGTCGGGCCAAGGGTGTAATGGTGGAGCACCGCAGCTGGGTCAATGCCTATTTTGCCTGGGAGGATGTTTATCAGCTGCCCACACTCTCTAGCCATTTGCAAATGGCTAGTTTCTCATTTGATGTGTTTGCAGGAGATTTTATTCGGGCTCTGGGGTCGGGAGCAAAACTGGTGGTTTGCCTCCAGGAATGGCTGCTAGAGCCCGAACCGCTGTATGCACTGATGACGACCCAAGCTATAGATACAGCAGAATTTGGTCCGGCTGTGGTGCGCACCCTGATGCAGTACCTGCACCAAACCAGCCAGCGGTTGGACTTTATGCGGTTGCTTATCGTGGGATCTGACGCATTTTATGTTCAAGAATATCAGCAGCTTAAACGGCTGTGTGCCCCAAAAACACGGTTGATTAACTCCTATGGCGTTAGCGAAGCCACCATCGACAGCAGCTATTTTGAGGCTGTCTCAGGAGAGGGACCCTCTCTTGAGCTTGAAAGTGACGGTATGGTCCCCATTGGTCGTCCGTTTCCCAACACGCAGCTCTGGGTGTTGGACGCACATCTACAGCTGGTGCCAGAGGGCGTTACGGGAGAACTGTATATCGGTGGTGCGGGTCTAGCACGAGGCTATTTAAATCGCCCCAAGCTTACTCAAGAGAAATTTTTAAGAGAGGCAAAAGGACAAAGGACAGAATTCTCCGTTCTCCGTTCTCTATCTTCCGTCCTTTACAAAACTGGTGACCTTGCCCGCTATCTTAGCGACGGCAACTTTGAATATTTAGGGCGCAGTGATTCTCAAGTAAAGCTGCGTGGGTTTCGCATAGAGCTAGGTGAGATTGAAGCAACGCTGGCCCAACATTCATCTGTTGGACAGGCTGTGGTGATAGTGCGTAAGGATGGACTGGGGATTAAGAGTCTGGTGGCCTATGTGGTGTGCAAACCCGAGCAGTCGGTCACCCCAGCCGAGCTACGGGCCTTTTTATCGCAGAGGCTACCGGCTCCCATGCTGCCCAGCGGTTTTGTCCTGCTAGAGACATTTCCTTTAAATGCTAACGGCAAAGTTGACCGCCAGGCTCTACCGATACCGGAGGTGTTTGAGCGCAGTATTGAAGCAGGCGCTGTCGCACCCCGCAGCTGGATTGAGATACGTCTGGCTCAGATTTGTGGAGCTCTGTTGCGTCTAGATTGCATTGGCATCTACGACAATTTCTTTGAGCTGGGGGGGCACTCTCTCTTGGCTACCCAAGCAATGGCTCAGACACGGCAGGCGTTTCAAGCTGAGCTACCGTTACGACTGCTGTTTGATCGGCCCACCATCGCCCAGCTAGGAGAACAGATCGAAGCCATTTGCCAACAGCGGCTCAGTTCAGTTCCCACCATCGCTCCCGCGCGCAATGTAAATACTCTGCTCTTATCTTACGCCCAAGAGAGCCTGTGGTTTCTCAACCAGCTAGAGGGAATTGGCCCCACCTACACTATGCCGATGCCGCTCAGGCTGCAGGGTCAGCTCAATATAGTCGCTTTAGAGCACAGTCTTTCTTCATTGAGAGGACGGCATACGATATTGAGAACAGTATTTCCGACGCGTCAAATGCAGCCGATACAGGTGATTAACGCTGAGGCTCAGCTAGACTTGCCGGTGGTTGACGTGTCGGCGTTGCCCGAACAAAACCTGGAAACCCTGATCTTTGATGTGGCTAAAGAGCCGTTTGACCTGGCATCTGGCCCCTTGATGCGGTCGGTGCTGCTGCGCTGTGGTGCCCAAGACCATGTGCTGGTGATTACGCTACATCATATTGTTGCCGATGGCTGGTCGATAGATATTTTTGCACGCGAACTGGGTGAATTATACAGCGCCTATGTCGACCACCGCTCACCCACCCTACCCGAGCTACCCATTCAGTATGGCGACTTTGCCTGCTGGCAACGACAGTATCTGCAAGGGAGTGTACTCGACACGATGCTGGCCCACTGGCAGCGCGCCCTGGCCGGGGCACCACCGATATTGGCGCTACCCACTGACTATGCGCGTCCACCCGTGCAAACCTTTAATGGTAAAAGTGCCCGATTTTATGTGGATACTGAGCTGAGTGAGGGTTTAAGGGCATTGGCTCAGGAGACAAAAGTTACCTTGTTTATGCTGCTGCTGGCGGTGTTTCAGGTGCTGTTGCGTAGCTACTGCGCTCAGGATGACATTGTTATCGGAGCCCCCATCGCTAATCGCAATCGGGCTGAGACTGCTGGGCTGATTGGCTACTTTGTGAACGTGCTTGTGTTGCGGACCGATCTCTCCGGTGATCCCACCTTTCAAGAAGTGCTTAAGCGGGTGTATGAGGTGACCATGGATGCCTACACCTATCAGGATCTGCCGTTTGAAAAACTGGTGGAAGTACTGCAGCCGGAACGCAGCTTGAGCCATACGCCCCTGTTTCAGGTAATGTTTGTGGTGCAAAATGCGCCGACACCCGAGCTACTGCTGTCGGACCTGACCATTCAGGCTCTAGAGACCAATATTATTACCTCAAAGTTTGATCTCACACTAGCCCTGAGAGAGGGTCCAGAAGGGTTAGAAGGATTTGTTGAGGACAACACAGATCTGTTCAAACCGGAAACCATTGACCGACTGATGGGACACTATCAGCAGCTGCTTAAGCAGGTGGTGGCGAACCCTGAGCACCCCCTCTCAGCCCTGGGGTTGCTCACCCCTGATGAACAAACTCAGCTACAGCAGTGGCAGCTGCCTCAGCCTAACTATCCTCGAGGGGGATGCATTCATCAGCTAGTTGAGACCCAAGCAGACCGAACGCCAGAGGCAACCGCAGTTGTGTTTGGCGACCAGCACCTGAGCTATGGTCAGCTAAATCAACAGGCAAATCAGCTAGGACACTTTTTGCAAAAGCACGGAGTTGGGCCAGAGGTCCGCATTGGTATCTGTTTAGAGAAGTCTTTAGAGCTGCTGGTGGCAGTGTTGGGAGTGCTCAAGGCGGGAGGGGCCTATGTGCCTCTAGATCCTAACTACCCTGCCGAGCGACTGAGCTTTATGGTTGAAGATGCTCAGACAGCCCTAATCTTGACCCACTCAGATGTGGTTGAAACACTGCCTCAATCTGAAAAGAATGTTGTTTGTTTAGATCGTAGCTGGCCAAAAATTTGTTGTGAAGAGTCAGCAAATTTAGAGAGCCCTGTTGCTGAGAATGATCTGGCTTACATTAGCTATACCTCTGGCTCGACTGGTAGAGCCAAAGGAGTGATGATTGAACACCGCAGCTTAGTCAATGCCTACTTTGCCTGGCAGGAGGCTTATGAGCTAAACACTCTCTCTAGCCATTTGCAAATGGCTAGTTTTTCGTTTGATGTGTTTACCGGTGACTGGGTAAGGGCGCTATGCTCCGGTGCGCAATTAGTGCTGTGTCCAAAAGAGTATCTGCTAGATCCTGAACGACTCTATGGGCAGCTGCGATCGCACTCCATTGAGGCCGCCGAATTCTCTCCGCCTGTGCTCAGACAGCTCGTGCAATATTTGCAAACCAACCAGCACACACTACCCTTTATAAAGCTGCTTGTTGTGGGC